>VGOX01000052.1 GCA_016875755.1 Chloroflexota bacterium | reverse complement strand
CTGCAAAACGACGCAGCACCCGCCGCCGTGGTTTCTTTTTTCGTTTTTTCGGCGCGCTGGCTACGCTCCCGGCTGGTTTTCAGCCCAAGTTTTGGCTATTAATGAACGGCTTCTTGCAGAGGACTCACATTACAATCGAATAATACAATTCAGATGAAGGAGGATCGTGCGATGAAATTGCTTTCCAAGATTTTCTCATTTGTTTTTATAGCAGCACTTCTGTTCTCCTGTACCCTGCCCGCGCAACCCGCTGAAGAACCAGCGCCGCAGGTCGAAGCGGTTGACACCGTCGCGCCAACTGCCACGGTGAACGCAATCGTTGCCCCCATCACCGCCGAGGCACTCACACAAGCGGCGCCGCGCACCCCAACCGCCACACCCGCGTTCGATACGTATGAAGTCAGCGTGCCTGCCGCAGCCTGCTGGATGGATTCAGGCGTGTCGGTCAAGACGGGTCAGAGAGTGACCATTTACGCCAGCGGCATTGGGAATACGAACGGCGGCGTAGAGGGCAGCAACTCCGACCCGAACGGGCAGCAATATATTTGCGGGGCGATCGAATGTCCCGTGCAAGGTGTGGGCTATGGTTCCTTGGTCGCCAAATTGGGCAGCCAGAAACCCTTCTTTGTGGGAACCTATTTTGAATTCACCGCCTCCGAAAATGGCACGCTTTCCTTCACGGTGAACGATTGGGAATGTGAAGACAACAGCGGTGCCTTCGAGCTCAAGATCAATGTAGATTGAGATACCTGATTTAACGTAAAAACCTCCGATGTTCATCACATCGGAGGTTTTTTATCCATCATCAAGCGGCCGCTTTCAAAACCCGTAAGGCGCGCAAGGTCACCCATTTATTCGGTGTTTTGGGCTTGCCATAGCTTTGCCATGTCTTGCCGGTGTAATCGTATTCCATCAGCCAGCGTCCCTGCTCATCCTGCTTTTCGAGAATAAATTGGATCGTATTGGCTAATCGTTTATCCTTTGCAAAGCCAAGGCTCGCAAGCGCTTCGGTGATCTGTAAAATATCGGTGACGTAGAAAACAGGGAAGCCGAACTTCCACCAGTTGCCGCTTGGTTTTGCCGCCCAGCCATTCGGATACTCTGCGGTGACAGGGTCAACGCTGAAGAAGAAGTCCACGCCTTGCTGGATGGCACGTTTGATGAGCGGCGTTCTCTGCTTCACGGGTAATTTCCCAAACGCCAGCATCACCTTGCATCCGCCCCACGCGCAGGGAAGTTTGTTGTTCGCGCCGCAGGCAAAGTTTGGTCCGCACTTGCCTGCATAATAACGGACGGGTGCGTGTTTGTCTTTCATGGAGGCAACGCCTTCGCCTGTCGTCGTGCGTGCCATCCATTCATAGGCAGATCTCAGGCGCGGGTCATCGTAGCCCAATTCCATCAGCGACCACAAAAGATTCCCTTGCAGGCAGTCAATTGTCCCTGAGGGTGAAGCGTTCGTCATGGCAGAGAATTGTCCGCCCACGAGCAGGGCATGGTCAAGCAGATAGTCGCAGGCTTTTTTGATACGCTTCTCTTCTGTGACCTTCGCGCCAAGCTGTGCCAGCAAAAGGAGCGCCCAGACTGTGGATTTGTATTTCGGTCCGTACCCCGTGCCTGCCCGCGCCCAATAGCCCTCCTCTTTCATGCGGGACAATACATTTGCGACCGGACCTTCCTTGTGCGCCCGCTTTCGCGCGGATTTCAGCTCCGCGTCGTCGTCTGATAAACCAACCAGATCCCGCAGCGCGAGATAACGCACGCCGGGGTCTTCTGCTTCCAACAACCACGAAACTGAATCGCCTCGTAATTGACTCTGCCAGGACATAATTTCCTCCTGTAAGGCTCCATCGTTCGGCAACCCTACAAAATCAATATAGCACTTTTGAAAGCGGATTTATATAGTGTTCGTTTCACCAAACCCACTTGGGGTTGAAACCTTTGATCTCCAAATCCCTTATTTCGCCAGATTCCAACTCGATCACCCGCAGGGCGGTTTCGAACGGATACGCCTCAAGGAAATAAACGTCATACAACAAATATTTTCCATCGGGCGACCAGTTCAGACTGCTGTGCAGTACATCAGCGTCGTTCGTGAGCATGCGTGCGTCACTGCCATCGGCACGCATCAACCAGATCTGGTCACCGCGCGGCACAGACAAATCCCGCCGCACTACCGCAATGGAACCTCCATCAGGCGACCACGCTGCAAGAATATTTTCCATGCTGTCACTCGGATTCAAATTCACGATCCGTTCGGTTTCAAGGTTATACAAAAACAATTGCGTCACAAATTGACCATGCCGAATGACCACGTCCCGCAGCAGGATCTGTTCTCCATTCGGCGACCATAACGCCGCCGCTCCCAAAATATTTTCGATAACGCGCGTCTCGCCAGTTTCAAGCTGATACAAACGGATGCCCTCGGGCGTGGCATAGCTCAACCATTCTCCGTTCGGCGACCAGCGCGGGTTTCCACCCGGCAGCTGCGATTCTTGGAACACGGGTTGTTCTTCGCCCGTCGCAATGTCGATCCACCACAGGGTGGGCAATCCGCTTGAGTTGGCGAGCAGGCTCAAATGTTCATAGATGAGGCGCGTTCCATCGGGCGACCACACAATGCCCGAGCAGATCGTATCCACACAGTTCGACAACTGCCGCGCCTCCATGCTGGCAAGGTCCATCAGCCAGAGCTCGTTCTCGCGATTCTCGGTTTGGATCACATACGCCACCGATTTTTGATTCGGCGCAACTTCGAATTCGGCAACACTTTGTTTCGCAAGCGTGATAACGCGGGACGTGTTGGATCGATACTCGGTGATGAACAGCGACTTGACTCTGTCCTCCCACTCGACGAGATACAAAACCCGCGCCTCATTCACGGACCTCTGAACTGGTGCGGCAAATGAGACAGTTTCCTGCGCCCGAACAACCGCGCCCCATGTGAGTGCGAAGCCGAGCATCAGCACGATCACCGCACTGACAACAGGCATGAACGGCGCGAGCCTGTCCAAAAAGCCAAAGCGGTCGAAGATGCGGCGGCTGTTCACCATCAACAAACCGATGACAATCAACACAACCGCCAGCCCCAAACTGAACGAAAGGATGAGCGCCAACCCAAGCATGATGCGGTTGATGGCAATGGCTACCAGCAAAATGGCGATGGCGTCCGGGCAGGGCACAAGCCCGCCGCTGATGCCAAGCGCGATAAGCGAACGCCAGGTGATCGTCTCAGGAACTTCGTGCGAATGTACTTTTCCATCACCATGATGATGCATTCCTGCGGGCAGGTTCTGCACTTTGACCGCGCCAAGCGGTTTCCCTGTAGTCATCGGTGATAATGAGATTTTTTTCTTTGTCTCTGGCGCAGGCTTTCTTGATCTTTGCCAGAACAAGAATCGCTGCCAAAGCAGATATAGACCCAGCCCGACAATCATCACCCCCGAAAGAATTTCGAGGAATGGAATGATGGTGGTCGGCAAAATATATTGCGACGCCGCCAATGTGATGATGCCCAGCAAAAAGACCGAGCCTGTATGCGTCAATGTGACCACGGTGCCGAGTGCGATCGCATGCAGTGACGTCCCGCGTGAGCCGACGAGATACGCCGCCACAACCGTCTTGCCATGCCCGGGTGTGAGGGCGTGCAACGCGCCCAATGCCAGCGCAATGAGCAGCGCGAAGAAATAGAACGAGAACGAAAATTCCTTGCTGCGAACGAGTTCGAGCAAAATTTCCTGCGGCGATTGCTCCGCCAATTCAGGCACGACCTGCTCCGCTGTTTCGGTGACAACATCCTTTTGCTGCCCAAGCGGCAGGGTGGGTGTGCCGCTGTCCCATGCGATGAGCAGGGGGCTTTGATCCGTGAGCAGGCTGCGGTTGCGGATCATGTCGATGGCGATGATGTGGCTTTTCTGGTCGGGGAATAAAAAGGCGGTGCCATCCTCGGCTGTGAGATAGAACCAGTTGATCGACTTGGGCGGTTCCAATCCGTTTTCGAGGACGAGGCGTTGGGCGTTGACCGAGGTCAATTCCCATATGCCTGAAAGCTCAAAGGTGATGAATTCTTCGCCTGCCTGAAACGCCCGCAATGACGCTGGCAGTTGCAGGGAATCCATCCGCAGGGGCAAAGGCTTATCGTCGAGCGTGGCAGTCATCAGCGCGGCGCGAGCCGTTGCCCACTCATCCACTTCGGTCTGGCTGAGAGTCCCATCTTCGTCCACATCCATTTCATACCAGAGTAAGTTCGTCAGCAGGGGACCGGGCTTGATGACCCAGCGAATTTGCAAACCCGTTTGCGTGATGGTGACGTTGATGGTGTGCGCGTAAATATCGGCAGGGTGCGCCTGCACGGGCGTAACTGTCAGTGAAGACAGCAGAATGAGCAATAATGAAATTGAAAAATAACGCGGGAGTTTCATGGAAGCCAGTGCGGCATGAGTCCCTTTGCGAAAATGACGGGTTCGATGGAACCATCCCGCCACAAGCCGATCTCAGGGTTATAGGCGCCGCGCAGTTTGAACTGCTGAAAGATCAGCGCCGTGCCCCACGGGTCCCATTGCGGAGAGTTGTAGGCATATTCGGGGTCGTTCGTAATGACGATGCCGTCGAGCAGACCGGGGTTGAAGACCCACAGAATCTGCGCGGGTTGTTCGTCGCTGGCGCGGAAGCCGAGCACAGCGCGATTCTCCAGCGCTGACCATGCCAGTGAGTAATAGGAATAATCGCGTTCATCCTTCGCGCCGATCAACGTGAAGGAATCGTTAAGTGCAAGATCCGCCTGACGAACCTGCGTACGCAAACCATCTTCGGTTTGTTCGACATTGGTAAAGAGGAATTGATTTGAATCGGGCGAAAAGGTGACAGGTCCACCGGTGTTGGAGGGGAAGGCGTATTGCTGTTTCTGTTCCAGATCGAGCAGGTTGATCCTATCGGCAAGGCCATCGAAAGAGGCGAGCTTGTTCGAGTCAGGTGACCAGGTTGGGTTGTAGCCCAACGTCAACTGGCTGCCATACACGGGGCTGTTCTGTCCGCTTTCGAGGTCGAGCAGCCAGATGCGCGGCGAACCGAACGGCAGGTCGGGTCCGGGCCCTGCGGCTTCGTGAGAGTAGGCAATGCGCGTGCCATTCGGCGCAATGGCAGGCGTGGTGCAGCGGTCCAAACCGCAATCCAAGAGAATGGAGGCGTTGCTGCCGTCGCGGTTGACACGCCACAGGTCAATGCCGCCTTCCACATTTGCGGATGTAAAAATGATGAACTCGCCATTCTGCGCCGCATCGAACGAAATGACGCGGATGTCTGCATCGGTCAGGCGCATCGGGACTCCCCCGTTCAGGTCCACTGACCAGATGCTGCTTTCCACGCCGTCAGTGAGCAGATACGCCACCAACGGCTCGCGGATGGTGAATTCCCAAGTCTGCCGTTTTTTAACTTCACGTCCATTAATGGCAACTTCACCTGCATTCAGGATCACCGTATAAACGGTATCGTGTTCATAGGGCCGCAGCGGAACGAAACGCATGGTGGTGTCATCCACCCATTGCAAATATCCCTCATGGACGGGATCAAGACTGATCAAGTCTGAGGCGATACCCGAATCGATCGGTTCTGAAAATTTGAAGGTGATAACCTGATACGGTCCCACTTCGCTGTCTGCGGGCAAATCCACACGAACGCGAACGCCCGCGCCCTCGCCGACTACAATGGTGAGAGCGACAAGTACAACCAGCGCCAGCAAGACACTGGCTGCAATGCGGTCAAGAGACGCGTTAAATTTCATGGGTACAGATAGGGTTGGCTGGGAACGGGCACTTCCTGCACAGATTCAGCCACGATCATCGGCACACGGCGGTCGTCGATGGTGATGGCTTCGATAGTGCCTTTGACCAGCACCCACGAGTCTTGTTGCAGCGTAGCGGCATCGTCCCATTCGGCGGCCATCGCAATCGCGAACCCATCCGCCGCGCAGCAGGAGACCACAAAACGGCTGACGAAAAATTGATTCTTTGAGAGGTCTTCGTTGAAATACACAAAGCCGATTACCGAAGCCTTCTGCCCGATGAACTGGGTGACATCCTCTTCATAATTGAAAAGCTTGATCCAATCCAATACGTTGCGTTCTTCAGAATCGATTTCGAACAACAACGCCGACGAATCTGCACTGACCAGCGGCGCATTGGTGTTAAAGCCCTTCGTGGCGAACGCTGAAGAATCCAACGGGCGCGCGGGGATGAGCACCCCAACCAGCAGCGGCACCAACATGAACCACAAACTTGAAGGAGCGGGCGCGTGATCATGGTCATGTTCGCCTGCCAGCGCGCGCTGGCGTGAACGTTTGATCTCGGTGAACACCGTCTGCGCGAGAATGGCAAGCATGATAATGCCAAAGATGGTCAGCGGAATAAAACGCGCGTTGATGTACCACGTCAACTGCCCGTTGGCGGCTTTCGATGCGAAGAAAATACTCAGCCCCAACAGCAAAAGTCCTTGAAAGGAACGGATCATTCTGGAAGGCATGGGATGCTCCTACGGCGACAGATAATTGAACAACAGCCCCGAAAGCAGGCTCAGCATGAACGGGATGGCAATGATATAAAATACAGAACGGCGCTTGAACACTTGCAGGTACATCATCACACTTTTTATATCCACCATCGGGCCAAAGACCAGGAAGGAAAGGATCGACCCGAAACTGAACGTGCCCACAAACCCGAGTGCGATAAAGGAATCCACAGTGGAGCAGATCGAAAGCAGCACCGCCAAACCCAGCATAATCAGCACCGAGAGGATCGGTCCGCTGCCAACCGCAAGCAAGGCAGATTGCGGGATGAACGTCTGCAAGGATGCGGCGAGCACCGTGCCAAGGATGAGATAGCGCCCCATCTCGAAAAATTCATCCACAGTGATCATCAAGGCTTTGCGAATTTTTTCGAGGAAGGAATCATTCACATCCGCATGCGTATGTTCGTGATCGTGCAAAGACAGCGCGGGACGCAGGACATTCACCGCCTCTTTCTCGACCGAGAAGATGAGTCCTGTCACCACGGCAATGAAAAAGCTGAGGCCGAAGCGCCATGCCAGCATCTCGCCCCACCCGAATGCCGCCGCCGTGCTGAACACGACAATCGGATTCAAGACAGGTGCAGCCAGCAAAAAGGAGATGCCCGCCGAAAGCGGCAAGCCCTTATGAAAGAGGCGGCGTGTAAGCGGCACCACACCGCATTCACAGACGGGAAAGATCATTCCCATGAATGCCCCGCTGACCGCCGCCGCGGCAGGGCGGCCCAATACCCATTTGCTCATCTGGTCGCGGTCGAGGAAAACCTCCACCAAACCAGAGGCAAGCGTCCCGAGGATCAGATACGGTACTGCTTCCACAAAAATACCGAGGAAGACCGTGGCAAAGACATTCATCCGATCCCACAGCCAGGTAAAGAATGCGGCAGGAAGCATGGCGCCAGCGACAAAAATCAAAACGCCGAAGGTGACGAGCACGATCAAATTACGCGATAATCGATTGGGGGTAGTTGCGGTTTCCACGGCATGATTATAACCATGAATGAATTTTGTTACGTGAAAATAAAAAGACTCTAAAGTTTGGGCTTTAGAGTCTTTGTGCTTTGTTCGCTTTTATTCTATGGGGTAGCCGCTGGCACGCCAATCCAAGAGACCGCCTGCCATGCTGGTGGCATCATACCCCGCCGCCAGAAGAATGTTACGTCCTTCCTGGCTGCGGTTGCCCGAGCGGCAAACGACCAGGATCTGCTTGTCCTTTGGTACTTCGTTGATGCGTGCCTGTAATTCTCCGAGCGGGATGAGTGTGGTGTTCGGGGCATGGTACTCGTCCCGTTCCTCAGGCTGGCGGACGTCCAGAACAAACACGTCTCCCTGTTGATACAACTCATATCCCTCTGCCACACTAACCTCACGCGGCAGGGTGGTTGCGGCGGCGGAACTGCCACCACCTGAAATCGCGATCAGATACACGATCAAGGCAACGAGCGCGATCATCCCAAACTGCACAGCGGGTTTCTTCAGCATCGCAGAGAGTCCGCTGCGGGTGTTAAGACTGCTTGTTTTTGTGCTTTTCTTTTTAGCCATTTTATCCTCAAGATTATAGTTTTTGTCTGGACGTTGAGTTGTAACATATTCTTACATGGGCGTCCACAATAAAGGATACTTTAAGTTCTAGGAGAAGGAACGCACAGCAGTATCCAGATCGCCAAATATGGAAAAGAACGCAGACAGGCCAACCATATCCAGTACCTGCTCCACAGCGACCTGCGGGCTGAGCAGTTTCACCCGTTCCCGCGCGGAGCCATCCTGCTGCATGTTGATCGCACGGAAGGAGGGTCTGCTTCCGTCTTTCGCCTGCACAGGCTGGCCTGCAAAAATGCGCGCCACTGTGTGGAATGCCATCAACCCTGCGCTGCTCACATACGGCACTTTGGAAAGGTCGATCAGCAAATTACGAATGCCGCCATCATAGGCTTCCTGCGCCTTGTTAATCACATCGGTATAGCTGGAGGAATCGACATCTCCCAGAATATGCATAATGGTGACATGGTCTCGTTTTTGGAAAGAGATTTGCATGAGATTCTCCTGTTATTTGAAATTGAATTCTTCAAAATGGATATTCCCCGCAGGCATGCCCGCCTCCCTGAATTTACTCTCGAATGCCTGCACCATCGGCAATGGCCCGCACATGTAGATGTCATATCCGCTGGCATTGCCGCCCGCGTTTTTGATGATGTCTTCCACGGTCAGTGAGCCGTCTGTGGAGGAATAACGGATGTGTGCCTTCAAGCGTTCGTGTTTTTTCGCTGCGGCTTTGATCTCTTCGACAAAGACGGCTTCGTCACGGTGTCTCACAGTGTAGTAAAAATCCACATCATGGTTGAGACCAGTTTCCAGGTCCCGAATGAACGAGAGGAAGGGAGTCACGCCAATGCCGCCTGCGATCCAGATCTGTTTCTGTCCGCCCGTTTTGTAATCGAACATCCCATACGCGCCTTCGACAACGGCATCTGTGCCTGCCTTCAAATTGGCGAACAGGTGACGGGTGAAATCTCCGCAGGCTTTGATGGTGACACGCAGGACGTCTTCATGCGGCGCACTGGAGATCGTAAAGGGATGCGACTCGTTCATGTGCTTATCGCTCAAAAAACGCACGAACAAAAACTGACCCGCGCGTTGTTTTTGGATCGGGTCTTTTTTCGCGCGTAAAACCACTTCGGTGACGGAGTTATTCGGATGATTAACCGCCTCCACCGTGTACGGCACAGACTTTTTGAAGAGCCCGCCAAACACTTCGGTATAAAGATACGAGATCGCACCTATGATGAAGAAGATCTGCACCCAGTTAATGGCGATGAACGCGCTCAACGCATCGATCGTCAGCGCGTGGATGTAGCCGACGATAAAAAAGATGCCGATGAAACGATGCAATTTCTTCCACGACTCATACGTGGGTCCGCTTAACTTATTCAGAAAAGGAATGCGCGGCGCAAGGGTCGGCAGGACGATGGCAACGATACCAAAAAAGGAAACGAACGCCAGATAGTTGCCAAGCCGCCAGTTTTCGAGGGTGATGGGCACAACCAGAATTTTCACAAGCAGCAGCAAAAACGCACTGGTGGATGTACGCCGATGGGTCTGGTACATCTTGTCCAGCCCGCCGAAATAGGGCTCCGCCCATTTGGGTCTGGCGGCGAGGAAGAGCGAGAACGACATCAACACAATGACGACCGACCCCATCACTTCGCCCGCGTAGGTGCGGGCAAAATCTTCGCGCCCATCATTGATCGGCGGGAAGACGAACCACACGATCACCGTCAACAGCACAAGCAGGATAAATACAATATTTCCAAGATTATTTTTTTTCATCGCAAGGTACCTTTAAAATCGAGTAGGGAGCGGCGGCTAACCGCTCCCTCTCACACCACCGGACATGCGGGTCCGCATCCGGCGGTTCACCAAGAGTGGCGCAGATCCTCCTGCGCT
>VGOX01000051.1 GCA_016875755.1 Chloroflexota bacterium | reverse complement strand
ATTCTCGATCTATTGGACTGAGTTGTATGTGTTGTTTGTTCATCTGGCTATTTTCTACCAGACACCCACTTTTGTCAAAAACTTACTTTACGATGTAATGAGCATTGCGGCTTTTCTACACATGACATCTCCTTGATAAAGCGAATATCTAATCATACAGATGAGATATTTGGGGTGTTCAATGCAGATGTAAATTGTTTGTAAAACTTTAAGCAGATTTACAAAACCCTAACTTTGATAATCTTTGATGAGAGGATGTGCGCAGGTTGTTTATAAGCGAAAGTTTCATTTCAACTTCTCCTCAAAGAATGCCACAACCATTTGAGCGATTTCTTTGCGTGATGGGCTGATCTGTCCGCCATCTGGCTTGAAGGAATGGTTTGCATTGACCACTGGCACAAGTTCTGCGGGCACTCCTGCTGATTGCAAAGCGGATAACAAAATCTGAGACTGTTCGATGGGAACAAGCGCATCCTTCTCGCCATGCAAGATCAAGAATGGCGGATCGTCCGCGCTCACATACGTCACAGGACTAGCGAGCGCGACGTCAAAGTCGCCGAACACGCGGCGGGCAGATTCGTAGCCGCCCTGAAATTGCACGGTCAAATCCGCAGGTCCGAACATATCCACCACGGCTTGCACACGGCTGGAGTACTCAAGATATTCGCCCACATCGAAGCCCGCACTTTCATCCGTGGTGCCGAGCAGGTTTACTAAATGTCCACCCGCGCTGCCACCCCACACACCGATGCGATTTGTATCGAGGTTGTATTCGTCTGCATGAGCGCGCAGCGAACGCACGGCGCACTTCACATCTTCGATCATCGCGGGAAAAACATACTCTGGCGCGAGGCGGTAATTGACCGATACCACCAAAAAGCCAGCTTTCTGCAAGGCGGGGATTTCAATTGCGCCCGCGCCCTGCGCCTTATCGCCCGAACTCCAGCCACCGCCATGCACATACATCGTCATAGGAAAGCGCCCATTGTTTTCGGACGGGTAATACACATCCATCTTCAATGCGACTCCTTCCACGGTGCAGTACGTGATATCTTTTTCGACAGTGCCAAGTTTGGATGAATCAAATTCACTGGATGGAAGAACCGCCTCACCTTGGAACGTGGGCTGGGCTGCTGTTTCAGTGAACTCTGCCGCCGCTGTGGGTTGACTCTGCCCCGCATTGCACGCCAGCGAGATGACCGCCAAAAGCGCGATGAAAAGAGATAATCGTTTCATGGTTGAAGCCCTTTCCTATAGTTTTCAAGTTCCGAAATGACGGCAGCTATTTCTTCCGAGATACCACCTGCTAGAAGATCATTGCTTTCAAATGGATCAACAGACAAATCATATAATTCCCTGCGCCCATCGGAATATTCGATCAATTTATATTGACGATTGCGAACCGTCCAGGTTGTGCTGCCGTCTTCAAAGCGGAATTCAGAATACGCATATTCTCGCCCTGCAAAGGATGGGTTGGTCAACGCATCCATGAAACTGACGCTATCGGGCTGGGAGACTTCGGCGACGCCCGCCATCTCTGCGATTGTGGCAAATAGGTCCGTGATATTGACGAGCGCATCTTCGCGTGTACCCATCTGCGTAACGCCATCCCCTGCAATGACCATCGGCACATGGATGCCGCCTTCATACACCGTGAACTTTGTCTTTTCAGGATCGAATCCCTGTGAGACGGTATCGTGCGATCCGTTATCGCCGATGAAGATGACCACCGTATTGGCGCGGACTTCAGGCGACAGGGAATTGAGCAGACGCCCCATTTCAAAGTCCAATGCTTCCAGCGCTGCAAAATAATACGAACGGGTGTTTTGCCGCATATCTCGCGGCGTTCCCGTCAGTCCCTGCTGGGTATACATTCCATCAGGCGGGATGTGATTTGGAACATGCGGCGCGTTATATGCCAGCCACAAGAACCAGGGCGAATCTTGGGCTTCGACCCATTCCAGGGCTTTGTCGGTGAAGACGGTTGTGGCGTAGCCGTTCACTTGCGAGCGGACACCGTCTTCTGTGATCTCCCACTCGTAATAATCTTTCAAACCGGAAGAAAGGAAACCCGCGTAGTGATTCACGCCAAACATTGCCGGGTGATTGGGGTCGGGCTGTTTCCCGCCCACATGCCACTTGCCGATGACCGAATTTGCATATGGTACAGGTGCATCCTTTGAGAGAACATCAAAGATCGACTCGGTATCCTCAAGCCTTTCCCCAGCAGCAAGGACTCCGGTTCGCAGACCGTATTGCCCTGTGAGGATCGCGGCTCGCGTGGACGAACATGCCGGGGTTGCCCATACGTTATCGAAAACAACGCCAGATTTGCATAAGGCTTCGAGGTTTGGCATGTTTGGTTTCTCCGCGCCGACTTCATAACACGGGCTGGAGTCGATCCCCACATCATCGGCGATGACCAGAATAATGTTCGGTGGGGAGGTGTTTTCTGTGGGGGCGGGCAGAATCGCTTCTGCTGAAACTGTGGAAACGACAGGCGTTGACGCAACTTCAGCGCTGCATGACGTCAGAAGAGTTGCAATGAGAATGGCGAAAGTGACCGCTTTATTTTTTATCAATTGAGTTTCCTTTCATGGTAGCGCGAGATTAATCTCGCAGCACTAAATTACTTCGCCATCTTCACAATATCTTCCGAAGTGACCACGGTTAGATTCGCAGCAGCATAGGCAATCAGTTCTTCATAGGCTGCAAAGATGGCGGCTTGGTCTTTCTCTGCGCGCAACGTGGATGGGTCAGGTGCAGATAAATTCCACGGGGCGGGCAGGGGTTGGTCTTTCTTTCCCTTGTCCATTGTGAAATAGATGGACGACCACGCTTCTGCGCCGGAGCGGTAAAAATTGTTTTCGTGAATGAGCGCGGTGATGAACGGCGCGCGCCCGTTATTCTGGTTTTCCCATTCTGCCAGTTGAGTTTGCAGAAATTGGGTCGGGCTGTATTCCGCCGCATTCGGCTTGGACATAAAATTCCACCAGAAGTTGTCGCCGCCATCTATGGATGTTGTGCGTGTGATGCTGAAATCGCTGGGACGCACAAGCAAGCCATTGGTGTATTCAAAAGGTTGTTCGACCTTTGTGCCCGACTCGTGATATAGCAGAGTCATCTGTGCGCCGAGGCTGGCATAGACTCTCTGCGCGGCGTCTCTGATGCGTGGATCGTTGTTTGGCGCGGGAGCCACAACTGGATTTCTGCCAAAGATATGGGCAACGTAGGTGTAGCCGCCGGGTTGGGATTTGTCCAATTCACCTGTCTCGAGGTCGAGAGCGTAGGTCTCATAATCGAGCAGGGTTTGATACAACTTGTCGTCACTTAGATTTTTCAGGCGCGAATCGAATCCGGTGTACAGCGGGTGCGGCGGGCGGACGTGGTAACTGATGGTCATATTTGAGTTGCGGAAGCGTTCGATCACTTCGGGATGCTTCTCTGCCAGTTCGCGGGTGATCTCGGCAGTGAAGTAGAAATCGCCGCGCACGCCATAACGCTCGAACAGGTCCACGAGTTGGAGCAGGATGTCCGCGCTTTCGTCGGGGTGAGCCCAGTCGTGGACGTTGATGATGAAGGAGAGGTAGGCGGGTGATTCGGTTGCAGGTTGAATGTTGAAGGTTGGAGATGCTTCAGTAACCGTATCAACTATCGGCGAAGCGGGAGGCGTTGTTTGGGTGCAGGCAAAACTCAGGAGGGAAAGTAATGCGAAAGTGAGGAAAATCTTTTTCATGAGACATCCTCCTATGGCTCTGTGGCGGCATACGCATCTGCCATTTCGGAGAAGGTCATCCATTGCACATCACCCGAAGCAACGAGGGGATCAACGACTTCGGTGAGAAATTTTTCTATGACGCCAAAGGGGTCTTGCTTGTCTCCGCGAAATTCGCCGGGGTGAACCGTGAAGTGAAAGACATTGACTTGCCCAGGCTGTGCGGCTGCAAGTGAGGCGTAGAGACTCTCTTTGAGATATTCAAAGTAGGCTTCATCGCCGCCTGCTTCATCACTGCGGCGCGAGGCAGCAAAATCGGTTTTGTCGTATTGACCTTCGGGTAGGAAAATGATCGCGCCGTTCGGGTCGTTCTGTGTGAAGAGTGTGAAGTCGCTGCCGTCGGTGCCGCCTGCGGGTCGCCATGGGTTGACACCCACGAGCGAAAGGTCGGTGGTTTGCATTTGCGGATTCTTCCAATCGCTGTTCACATCCAAACCGGCGCACTCGGCGGCTTCAAACAAATTGGCGTATAAATTACCGCCGCTCCAATAGTGGATGTCCATCACGCCCGAAGCCTGTGTGATGTAAGCCATCTCTTCTTTCATCACGTCACACCATTGTTGAATCGAAAGCGACGCGGAGTTTTTTCCGAGGTGTGTGTCTTCGTGGAAGTGCAGAGCGATCTCATGTCCGCTGGCGGCTAGGTCGGCGAGGATGGTATTGCCTGATTCAATAGCAACCGTGGAGAACGGGCTTTGCGCCTGAATGGTCATCCGTCCGCCGTGAGCTTCGACTATCTGTGTAACTTTCAGGATGTCCTGCACATGTTTATCGAAGAACTGCGGGGTGTGATAATCGGCTTTGCCGCTGCCATATCCCTGTGCAGTTTCGCCCATAGGCTCGATATGCATCCCAATCGTGAAGTAGAGGACAGCTTCGCCCGCCTCATTCTGGACTTCGGGCTGGGTTGCTGCTTCAGTAGGCAGAGTCTCGGCTGATGGTATTTCTGTGGCTGGCAGCGAGCAGGCGAGTGCGGCGAGGACAATCAAAGAGAGGAAGAAAAAGATTCGTTTCATGGCATTCTCCTTTTAGAAGTATCTTATCGTTTCCTATGTCATGTGAGGGAGTGGCTGCTGTCATGCTTTATCTACAACGACCATGATTTCTGTCATTGAGTTGTAAACGGGATGTAAAAACATGCTTCAGAATTTAGAGGAGAACACAACTACCTTGTCCAAGGCAGCATTTTTATTCCAAAAGATAACAATTTCACTATTACCCATATATTATGAAATCAAAACGGGCCGCCTTTTTGGGGCAGCCCGTTTGTAGATTAGAGTGAGCATGGTTCAACAGGTGTAGGGTTTTCCCTTGCGCCTTTTGATTCAAACTTATACCGTTTCGTATTTCTTCAACCCATCACGCGCGATCTCTGCCAGTTCTTTCAATGGATGGATCATTGCCAGCGCGTAGAACACAAATGCAATGCCATAGACAATTCCCTCGGCAGTTCCACTGAAGATGCTGACCCAAACGAGGACGCTGCCAAGATTTGCGGCGGCAAGGCTGCCCCAGCATCCGCCCAACTGCGGTTTCTCATCCTTGAGGAAGAAGCGGCGGGCAATGTATGGGATGAGGGCAATGCCAAATTGCAGCACCCAGCCATAAATTAAGGCTTGAGGCGCGGTTGATTCGATGGGACCCGCTTCAAGAATGCCGAGCAGCAACAACGGCGCCATCATCACGGGCAGCAAAATCCAAATATAGGAAGAGACGAGATGCCATCCGCCCGCACTGTTCAGGTTTCCGCTTTGCTTCAAGGTGCGGATCATTGAGACGAGCAGCACGATGGTAGCAGAGATGTGCAAGACCAAACCCGCCACAGTGGGAGGTAGACTTCCGCCCAGCCACGGGCCGAGCACAAGCCCGAACGCGCCGAGGGTCATACCCCAGAAAATATACGCGGTTGCATTTTTTGAAGCGAGCGGTTTACCAGTGACCATCGGAATAAAGTCCACGAGCAAGCCAGCAAAGACCAGTGACATGAAGCCCCATGAGTTGGCATGGATGTGCGCTTCAAGCGGAACTTTGATGTGCAGCGCATCGCTCCAGTTGAGGAACAAGCCCGTGCCGATGATGATACCGACCATCAGATAAAAAATACCCGTGATGTAAAACTTGAGGCTGACGGGCGCATCGCCGCCACGAATGTTCCAAAGTTGAAGCATCAGCAAGAGTGCAGCAATAAAGATGAGCGTGCCTCCTGTGAAGATCATCGGGTGGTTCATGCCGCCAAAACCAGCCACCAACGCCACCAGACCCGCGTTGAGCGTGAGCCAAATATCCCGGCGTACCTTTTTGGAAAGCGAAGCCGTGAGCAAAGGCAGCAGACCGAAGACCACTTGCGAGAGAATGCCCAATGTAATGAAATGAACACGCACCCAGCGCAAGGCAGGGAAGGCGCTGAAAACGCTCATGCTGACGAGTGAGGCATCTGCCGCCGCAAGCAAAGCGACGAAGGTGTAAAGCAAAGTAGTGAGTAAGTATGGGATTGGCATTTTTATCCTTTGATTTCATTTTTCATTTGTACAACTGCCACACCTAACAGCACAGTTGCAAGGAATATCGAAAGACCGCCGACCAACACAAAGTAATACGGTAAGCCCAGATACACTTCGCCCAAAATTCCCAGCGGCATAAGCAAGCCTGCCAACGCCAGCCACGAAGCCCACCTGGCGAGATTATCTTTGAGTTGTAGTTTCATCAGCAAAAAGCCGAAGACGATGTTAAGCAACGAGAATAAATTACCATGCACATGCGCGAGCCGCGCTTCAAAATGTGCGCCCGTGTTGTAGGATTCAATCCACGCTTCCTTGCCGGGGGCAAAATCCCGCAGGTAGATCAAGACAAAGCCATAGATCATAAAGGACGCCATAACCCACAGTCCCACACCGATATTCCACTTACCAATTGTTGTTTTCATTTTTTTCTCCTTTTCGTTCACTAAACCACACGAATTTCTTGTAATTCTTCGTGGGTGGTGTTTTTATTCCTAATGATGCCTGATTTATCCGCCGATTCCCTTTAGCAATGCGCCGACAATATAAGCAACGCTTGCAGCCAATCCTCCAACGACTAGCATTTCTAAACCGCTACGGATCAGGTTGAGTTTGGTGACCAATACCTTGGATGCGCCCAAAGCGAAGAGTGCTAGTCCAGAGGAGGCAATCGAGATCGGGAATGCCATGTCTGGCGAAATAGGAAAAGCGAGTCCGACCAGATAAACCACCAACGGCACGGCTCCCGCAATGACAAATGAACCAAATGTAACCAGACCGTTTATCAACGGATTGCTTTCATCTTTCATCATGCCCAGTTCGTCTATCATCATGGCTTTTACCCAGCGGTTTGGTTTGCGGCTTTGAATGTCAACCAATTGCCGCGCTTCGTCTTCTGTATAACCGCGCTTGACATAGACCTCCCGCAATTCGGCACGCTCGCCGTCGGGGAAATGTTCCACCTCCCAAGCCTCGCGCTCCCACTCTTTGCGATAATATTCATGTTCGCTTTTCGTGGAAAGGTATGCACCTGTCGCCATCGAAAACCCGTCCGCCAGCAGGTTTGCTAGCCCAAGGATGAGGATGACAGGCGTGCCAAGCTGCGCACCCGCTACGCCGCTGACCACAGCAAACGTTGTGATGATCCCATCCAGTCCGCCGTATACCATTTCGCCCAGGTATTGACTGCCTGCGCCGCCATGTTCTTCTGCGGCTTTGGCAATGAGGGCAGGATCGTGCGCTAGTGCGGAGGCATTCTCATCCCCATGTTGAAACGCTTTTCTCGCTTTTTCAAGGCGTTTGGAATAGCTATCCATTGGTTGGCTCCTGTTTTTTTGTAACCGCCTGATTCAGAATGTTGAGAAATTCATCAAGCGGCACGCGATGAACTTTCGCCGCCCATTCTACTGTGAGAGCTTTGGCGAGAAACATCCGCAGAGAATATCTTCCCACACGTTTGACGCCGAAGACTTCCATTACATCAGCGATATCGCCGTATTGCAACAGGATAGCTGAGATGCGGGTATCTTTTGTGATTTGCATTTCGGGATTCTCGTTATTTTTTGTGTTCCAGCCGTGAGGGCTATCTTCCGTACCACATGCGCGAGAGAAGATTATCCTTGAGCATGAATTGATGATAGAGCGCCGCACCGACATGCAGCAGAACCAGTAAAAGCAAAGCAGGCACAATGAAGCCGTGCAGCATCCGTGCTGTGAAATCGAAGAAGTCTGCGGGGAGTGGGGAACCTGAACCGCCGAAGACAATCGGCACCAGCCCAGCCTGCATCGAAAGCGACATGCCGCTGACCGCAGTCAGAAAGACCAGCAGATACAATGCATAATGCACCGCTTTACCGATCCAGTCGAAGAAAGCATTGCCCGCTGAGGCATGTTCAGGTTTGGGGAGTTTCATGCGTGTGATGAAACGTGTCACGATCACAACCAGTGTGAAAACCCCAACGCTCATATGCAATGCCAAAGGCGCAAGTTTGTTCGCATCGTTCGGAAGTCCGCTCATGGACTTTCCCATCACAAAGGCGGCGACTACCAAAAGCACAACCAGCCAGTGCAGTGTCACTTGTATGGGATGATATTTCTTAGGGGATGTTTTTGTCATACTGTTCTCCTTGAAAACTTATTTTGTTTTTTGCACCGAAGCACGAATCAGCGCAAGAATGACCAGCCAGACCGCGAGCCGAGAAGTCATCGCCAACATGCTTTGAGTTGCCACAACATCACGAAATGCCAGCAATAACAAAACAGTTGCGCCCGCATGGACACCGAAGAAGATCAGCGCAGAAGCCCCCGCGTGGCGGCTCTCCCTCCAAAGCAAAATGGTTGGAATGAAAACCGTCAGCACGCCCATCACAAAGTTATAAACTGGCAGCCAGTCCAGCACAGAGTAGCCGGGATTCCAACCGCGCATTGCCATGCCGCCCGCAAAGATCGAGAGAACGCCAACCACAAGAGCAAGCACGCCCGCGGTCTTCATTTTGGAGATCACGCTTCACCCTTCGCGCCCAAAAACACCACGCGCGTTTTTGCGTTCATGCCGCGTTTCGCACCGCTTGGCACCACCACCGTTACGCCGGGTTTGATCGCAAAAGTCTCATCGCCCACCGTCATCAGCCCTTCGCCTTCGAGAAAGTGATACATCGCCGCCTCGCCAGGGTGAACGGGAATTTGCCCGCCTGCCTCCAACCCAACGACTAGTGACTTGAACTTTGGCGTGTCAATTAAAAACTGCGGCTTTGGCCCATCTGCCGCAAAGACCGCTTTTGATTTTGTTTCAAGAAAATAGATTTGGCTTGTCTCAGACATATCGTCTCCTTTTTGATATGTCTAACTTTACTGGAAGTCCCCGCTTCATATTCCGACTTTTGTCGGGTTTTTCAACCCAAACTTTAATCTCCCTGTAACATGGCTCGCTCCGCCAGTCCCATACGGTTCAGAATACGGATGTGCTGTTTATCCATCTCGATCAATCCTGCCTTCGTTAATTCACGGATGACACGGCTGAGCACATCGGGCACGGTTCCCAAGTGCGCCGCCAACTCCGTCTGATTCGTCCAGCGGCGGCGTTCGATCACATCACCCTCGGCTGAATCCAATAACAATTTGGCAAAACGCGCTTCAATCGTCTTCAACGATAGATCCGCTGCGAGCGTAACCAAGTCGATGATCTTATCTGCCATGTTGCCAATGATCTGCAACGCCGTCTGTGGATATTTCATCACCACCTCTTCCAATGCATGGCGCGGAATGAGCCAAATACCCGACTCTTCCAATGCCACCGCCGTCACCGGGTTGGGACGTTTCGCCAGCACGCCGATCTCATTGAATATCTCGCCAGCATCCAGAAATCGTAACACCTGTTCGCGTCCATCGGGCGCAGTCCGCAGAGCTTTCAACGAACCATATTGCAGGTAATACAAATTCGACTCGGTATCACCCTCCCAAAATACAACCGCATGAGGCGGAAATACTTTCCACATGGCACTATTGGCAAGAGCTATCATGGTTTCATGATCCAGTCCGCGCAGGAATTCAAAATCTTGCAGGCGTTTGAGTAGGATATGGTTTTGCATTAGGGTCCTTGGCTATGAATCGTCTTATTCATATTTTGATAATACTTTATCACACATGTTTAGTACATCGTAAACTAAGTTGCTTTGAATTTTTCATTGGCAGATTGAACCGCTACGTAATGTGAATTGAGTTTGGAGCGAGCAGTCTGGATTGAGAACTGCCAATCAATC
>VGOX01000050.1 GCA_016875755.1 Chloroflexota bacterium | reverse complement strand
TATTATGTGAAAGTCGGTCCGTTCGCTTCGGTGGATGAGATCAAAAACATCGTTGCACAAAAACTCCCTTAAGGCGGAAACATGGAATTAGGTTCTGTTTTTCTTATCCTCGCAGTATTGGTGGTGGTAAGCATCTATTTATACGCCCCGCTGCAAAACCGTTCGCGCCGCCTCAAAGCGGGCAGCGGACATGAAGTTTCGGCGCTGCAAGCCGAACGCGACCGCGTGATCAACTCACTGCAGGAATTGGATTTCGATTTCAAACTCGGGAAGATCCCCGCAGAAGATTACCCCGTACAACGCGCAGCACTCCTGCAAAAAGGTGCAGACATTCTCCGCAAGCTGGATGAACTTGCACCTGCCGCCTCCTCCGCGCGGAATGCTGAATCACGCATCGAAACCGCTGCCGCCGCCAAACGCGCGGATTCATCTGCCAGTGAAGCTGAGATCGACGATGACGACATCGAATCGATGATCTCGGCGCGGCGCAAACAACACAAAAGCAAATCGGCTGGTTTTTGCCCGAAATGCGGCAAGCCTGTGCTGGTCTCTGATAAATTCTGCCCCTCTTGCGGGAAAGCGATAAGCAGTTAGCTTTTAGTAATAAGCTTTTAGCGATTAGTCAAAACTAAAGGCTGCCAAAATCTGAGGAAATTCATGAAACTACGTCACATTCTTATTTTCGCCATTAGCGCGCTCCTTCTCTCTGCCTGCAATATGACCCTCGCAGCAGATGTCACGCCCCCGCCCGATTATGTTCCGCCTACCGCCGCTCCCACATTAGGACCTGGCTACCCCGCAAACGCACCCGACCTTGCGAATGGCGAGATCATTTACATCGAAAAATGCGCGCCGTGCCACGGTGATACAGGCTTGGGCAACGGTCCGCAAAGCAAAGACCTGCCCGTTTCCGTCATTCCCATTGGGCTGCCTGAGATCGCACAAAAATCTGCGCCTGCCAAATGGTACGCCACCGTTACCCAAGGTAACATCGAACGCTTCATGCCGCCCTTCGTCAGCTTGAGCGAACAGGAACGCTGGGACGTCGTCGCGTATGCCTTCTCTTTGCACGCCACTGAAGAACAGATCGCAACAGGCAAAAAACTCTTCGAAGAAAACTGCGCCGACTGCACAGCCACGTTCAGCAATCAGCAAATGATGGCGGCATTGTCGCCCAACGACCTCTTCCGCACGATCAAACAAGGCAGCGACTCACTGCCCGCTTTTGGAGCGAATTTCAGCGACGAAGAAACCTATGCCGTGGCGGCATACATCCGCACGCTGACGTTTGCGCCTCCCGCTGCGCCTGTAGCTGCTTCAGTTACTGAAACACCCATCCCCGCTGCAACTGAGGAGACTCTGTCTGCCGAGGAAACTGCCGAAGCGACCGAGCAAGCCAACGTCACGCCTGAAGCGGGTGACGTCACACCCGAAGCCACCGAAATTGTCGAAGTCGCCAGCGCTGGCAATGTCAGCGGCCTCATCGATAATCAGACAGGCGCAAACCTGCCCTCTGACCTTGTCATTACACTGCGCGGATTCGATCACGGCTCAGACCCCAACACCGGGCCACAGGAAATTCTCACCCTTGAAACCAACGTCAATGCCGACGGAAGCTATGCCTTCGATGTTGAAATTGCCGAACGCCAGATCTACCTGACCGAAGTCACCGTGGGCGGTTTGAGCTACCAATCGGAATTCGCCGTGGTGAGCGCTGGCGAAACTGAATTGGCCCTGCCGACCATCATCGTGTACCCCACCACCGAAGATTTCAGCGCCCTCACGATAGACTCGCTGCAAATTTTCTTCGACCTTGCCAGTGAAGAAACAGCACAGGTCTTTGCGGTGTACACCATCAGCAACCCCAGCGATAAAACCATTCTCGTCAAAATGGGCGACGGGCAGGATGTACCCTTCCTCGCCTTCCCCGCAGACTCCAGCGGACTCGGCTACGAAGCCACGCAAGACAGCGCCGCCTTTGTGCCGACAGAAGAAGGTTTCGCCATGCCGCCCAGCGACATCCCCTATGGTTTGATCGCCTTCGCTTCCCTGCCAAAGACAAAAGAGATCAGCATTTCGCAATCTGCCCTGCTGCCCATTGGCGGCGTAACCCTCTTCCTGCCCGAAGGCATGAAAGCAGATGGGATCAGCCTGACCGATACTGGCCTCCAACCGATGCAGAATACCAACTTCCAAGTCTATACCGCGCCAGCCGTTGAGCAGGGAGCCAGCCTCGATTTCACGCTCACAGGCGAACCCAAACTAACCACTGCCGCAAGCCCCGAACCGACACAGAATCAAACCATTCTCATCGGCATCGGCGCCCTTGGGCTTGTGCTGGTACTTGCAGGCGTTTGGATGTACCTGCGCGATAGAAATAAAAAAGAGGAAGACTTCGAAGAGGATGAGAACGACGAATTCGAAGACACCGACTCCATCATGGACGCCGTCATCGCCCTCGACGACCTGCACCGAGCAGGCAAGATCTCAGATGAAGCCTATAAAACGCGCCGCGCCGAACTGAAGGATGCTCTGAAGAGAAAATCGTAATGATCGAAGTTAAGAAGCTTGTCAAACGGTTTGGCTTGAAGACCATCTTGCGCGGGCTGGATTTTCATGTGGAGCCCGGAGAATTCGTTGCCCTGCTCGGACCAAACGGCGCGGGCAAGACCACTTTCCTGCGGATACTCGCTTCACTTTCCCGCCCAAGCTTGGGAACCGTCCATGTGGCAGGATACTCGCTGCCGAATGAATCGGCGCAAGTCCGCGCGCGGCTGGGAGTCGTCTCGCACATGCCGCTGCTCTACCCCGACCTTACTGCAGAAGAAAACCTGGAGTTCTACGCCCGCATGTACGGCATCATGAACGCTGCGCCACGAATCACTGAAGTGCTTGGCATGGTCGGCTTGGAAGCGCGGCGCAAGGACCTTGTCCGCACCTTCTCACGCGGCATGCAACAACGACTCGCCATCGGGCGCGCCATCATCCACGACCCCGAAGTGGTCTTGTTCGATGAACCCTACACAGGTCTCGATCAAGACGCCTCCACAATGCTCGATGAAGTCCTGCGCTCCGTCGCCGCCAAGGGACGCACCGTCGTTATGACCTCGCACGATCTCGCCCGCGCCGAAGACCTCGCCACCCGTTTCGATATCCTCTCACGCGGAGTTATCACCGCCTCGGCAAAACGCAGTGATTTCAAAAACACGAACCTGCTCGATTTTTACAAGAAAGCCTTAGCGGGTTGATGCCATGACAAACGAAACCAACACCACCGCCATCGTCCAGCGTCCATCCTTCCTAAAAGCCGTGATGGCCATTGTCCAAAAAGACCTGTCTGCCGAATTCCGTTCGCGTGAATTGCTATCCGCCATGCTGGTCTTTTCGATGCTTGTCATCCTCATCTTCAACTTCGCATTGGAGCTGAACATCGACGTTCGCAGAACCGTCACCGCTGGCGTGTTGTGGACAACCTTCGCCTTTGCAGGCACACTGGGTCTCAACCGCTCGATGGCCGTCGAAAAAGACCGTGGCTGTATGGACGGACTCCTGCTCGCCCCTGTAGATCGCTCCGCGATCTTCTTTGGCAAAGCCATCAGCAATCTTGCCTTCATGCTCATCGTCGAAGCCATCGTCATTCCGCTCTACGCCCTGCTTTACAACGAAACCCGCATTTTCCAGTTGGAGTTTCTCGGCGTGCTGCTGCTTGGCTCCATCGGCTACATCTCTGTCGGCACATTGCTCTCTGCCATGTCCGTGCAGACGCGCACGCGCGACGTCCTGTTGCCAATTCTGCTCTTTCCTGTAGCGGTTCCCGTTTTACTGGCTTCTGTCAAAGCCAGTGGTGGCATCATCGAAGGCTTGCCGCTAAATGACATCCTCACCCCCATCAACCTCTTGATCGTTTACGACATCGTCTTCATCGCCATCTCGTTCATGGTCTTCGATTTCGTGGTCGAGGAATAAAAATCTTCAAAATCTACAAACACAAACGAACCATTCTCAGCAAACGTTATAGTAACTGCGATTGAATCAAGTGTTTGAATGAATAAATCCATGTAAGGAGGTTTCAATGCAAACCAAACCTATCGCACTCACCATTCTCGATGTTCTGTCCGTTATTTCCATCGGTGTGGCAACGTACTTCGCCCTTGTCTTCGCCCCCACCGAACAGATCATGGGACAGGTGCAGCGCGTCTTCTACTTCCATGTCGGCACGGCATGGGTCGGTATGCTCGGCTTCATCATGGCGGCTGTTGTCGGTGTCATCTACCTCATCAAAAAAGACCTGAAATGGGACCGCATCGGCGTGGCAGCTGTTGAAGTGAGCACCATGTTCTTCTTCATCACCATTGCCCTCGGCTCCATCTGGGCCCGCCCCGCCTGGAACACCTGGTGGACGTGGGATCCCCGCCTCACCACCGCTGCCATCACCGAACTCATCTACATCGCCTATTTCATGCTCCGCGCTGGCATCGAAGACCCCGAAAAACGAGCCCGCTTCGGCGCAGTGTACACCCTGTTGGGTGGCATCAGCGTACCGATCACCTTCATGGCGATCCGTCTCTTCCGCACCATTCACCCCGTCGTTGTCGGCAATGAAAGCGCTGCGGCACAGGGCGGCTTCAGCATGAGCGGCGACATGGTCACTGCCATGCTTGTCTCCTTCGCCGCATTCACCATCATCTTCATCGACTTGATGTGGAACCGCATCCGCATGGGCTCCTTGGAAGAAAAGGTCGAACAACTCAAGCTCAAAGTTTCAATGTAATTGGAGAAAAGAACATGGAAACCATACCCGATACCTCAAACTACATGATTGCAGGGTTCATCGTCTCCTTCGTGACGATGGGCATCTACGTCATCAGCATGTACATCCGCAACAAGAACCTCCAGCGCGATCTCGAAACGCTCGAGGAAATGGATACGGAAAAGAAATAACCTTCAGCCAGCCTTCCTCAAAGAGAGTCCGCCAACAAATTGCGTCTTCCCTTTCTCAAAAAAGACGCAATTTATGCCCGCACTGGGTATAATACAGCGGACTCTTTTTGATTCCCATGCAGAAGCGCCGCTGGACGACTGGACTCCTCCTCATCCTGATCGCCATTTCAAACCTGGCTTTCACGTCTGCCGCCCCGCCCGCTTCCCCCGTGGACCTTGCGCCTGCCTCTGCTTCCAATCCCCCACCCGGCCCCGACCGCTTCTCCATTATCACAGTTGAATACACCTCCCACGAATGGAACCTTCGCACGTGGAACGGAAAAAAACTCGCCTGCACCGTCTTCTCTGAATCAGACAAAGTGCCACAGCCGCACGAAATCTACAGGGATTGCGGCGAGACCATCTACAACAAATGGATGACCCAGCCGCTTTGTAATATCCATGATGTGCAAAGCTGCACAGGCTACTACGCCGTTCTGATCGACAGCATCCAAAAAGAAAAAGAGATCGCCATGCAGCTGCCAACTGCCAGCGCCTGGCTCTCACTCGAAGACTGCGAACCCGTATTCAGCACCTCCACTAATATTTGCGAAACAAAACCAACCATCGTCATCAAGGGGCTCGAACCCCTGCCCAACGAAAGCATCAACCGCATCGAAGGAACATATGATGGCAACTCCTTCTCTTGCGATCAAGCAGACACATGCAAATTCCGCATCCCCGAAACAGACGATGACGGTGTGGAAATGCAATTCTGGGCCTACTCCAGTTATGGCGATAGCAGCGAAGTTTTCACAGCACAGATCCGCGTGAGAGTGGCAGATGAAGGCGACCCCGACCAGTTGTATTGGTATGTGGATGTACTCTCACCGCAATGGCAGGGACAAGCTGCCACCTGCACCGACGCGTGGAACATCTTCCCCCCCGTTGGCGGCACACCCGCACGGCTCAGCACTCCCAAATACAGCGAAGAACTCAGCAGTGATATCCCCTATACCTACCTTGCGGCGAATCTCATTCTGCAAGGAATTGTGGATGCCAGCACCTGTCCGGACGGTGGACTCCTGCCCGGGAACGTCGTCAACCAGTGCGGGCTGGAAAAGTCACGAGGCGCTGTCACTGAATGGCAAAACCAGTTCGATGATCTCATCCTCAGTACGGCAAAAGAGACAAGCGTCCCTGCGCGGTTGTTGAAAAATCTATTTGCGCGTGAAAGTCAGTTTTGGCCCGGGGTGTATCAGGCGGCAAGTGATGTGGGGCTTGGCCAGCTCACCGAGAACGGCGCAGACACCACCCTCTTTTGGAATCGTTCGTTCTTCAATCAATTCTGTCCGCTTGTGATGGATGCGGAAACGTGCAGTGTGGGATATGCCAACCTGGATGAGGAAATACAACTTGAACTGCGGCAATCGCTGGTGGCAAGCGTGAACGCCACTTGTGAAGAATGCCCGCTTGGGTTGGACCTGACGCAATCGAAGTATTCAGTCAATGTGTTTGCGCACACGCTCACTGCAAATTGCGAACAGGCGGCGCAGGTAATCTACAATTACACTGGCAGCCTGCCAGGCGAGGTTGCCGTGTATGAAGACCTATGGAAATTTACGCTCGTTAATTACAACGCGGGCGGTGGTTGTCTGGCGGAGGCTGTTTCTGCCGCACAGGCTTTCAGCGGTTTACCTATTACATGGGAGACCGTCTCGCCTCACCTAACGGGCGCTTGTTCAGGCGCAGTGGGGTACGTGAACGACATCAGCAAGTAAATCCATTTCGGAGGGCTCATGCTCACACTTCCAGAAAAAATCCTCTTTGTCCTTGCCACTCTTGTTTCCCTATACTTCACCTATAAAGGTGTGATGAAGATCGTTGGTCACATTGCCAGCGGGCAGGGTAAAGTGGATTGGTCGCTTGTGTGGAAACGCATTGGAGATCTGATCGTCAAAGTTGCTTTGTTCCAACCTGTATTTCGCCTCAGACTTGGACCGAGCATTTTACACGCGCTCATCGGCTGGGGCTTCCTCTCTTTTCTGCTCATCAATCTCGCCGACCTGATCTACGCTTATACGGGTTGGCGTCTGCTCGATAACACTGGTTTGTTTGGGGATATATACCGTCTCATTGCGGATGTGGCGAACATCGCCATCATTGTTGGAATCCTCGCGATGGCATTTCGACGCTTCGTACTCCGACCTGCAAGCCTGTTCACACGTGAGACGACTCTCCTACACCCGAAAGCGCGAACGGGCATCATGCGTGACTCAGCCATCGTTGCTTCGTTCATCTTCGTCCACAATGCAGCGCGATTTTTGGGTGAGTCGTTCAATTTGGCGTTGGCAGGTCACGCTGACAGCTGGCAACCCAGCATCTCTGCGGTGTCCCAGTTTTGGGCGGGGGTGGATGCGAATGTTCTGGTGGCGGGCGAACATATCGCATTCTGGTTGTCGATTGGCGCGGTAGTTGCGTTCCTTCCATACTTCCCGTATTCAAAACATATTCACCTGTTCTTTGCGCCGCTGAATTTTGCGCTCAAACCTGAACGCAAATCGATTGGCGAGTTATATCAATCTTGACGACCAATCGATCGAGCAATTCGGCGCGGCGAAGATGAAAGACCTTGGCTGGGAACAGATCATGGACAGCTACGCCTGTATCATGTGTTTCCGCTGTCAGGAAGTTTGCCCCGCGTATAACACTGGAAAATTATTGTCACCCGCTGCGTTGGAGATCAACAAGCGCTATCACTTCAACGGCGGCGGTACGACCGATGTAGCGATGGCTGAGTTGATTTCGGAAGAAGCTGTTTGGGCGTGTACATCGTGCGGCGCCTGCGTGGACATTTGTCCCGTTGGCAATGAGCCGATGCGCGACATTCTCGACATCCGCAGAAATCTTTCGATGATGGAAAGCGCATTCCCCAAGCAGTTGGAGACCGCGTTCAAAGGCATGGAACGCAACATGAACCCGTGGAATGTTTCGCAGGGTGACCGCATGAAGTGGGCGGAAGGCATGAGCGTGCCGACGATTGAGCAAAATGCCGAGCCTGAAATATTATGGTGGGTTGGTTGTGCGCCTGCCACGGACTCGCGCGCGCAAAAGACCGCGCAAGCCTTTGCAAAAATTTTGAATACCGCTGGCGTGAACTACGCCGTGCTTGGCAAGAACGAAGCCTGCAACGGTGACTCGGCTCGCCGTGCGGGACGTGAAGATATCTTCTTCGGCCTGGCTTCACAGAATGTGGAAATCTTGAACGAGGTCGCGCCGAAGCGCATTGTGACGACCTGCCCGCATTGTTTACATACGATCAAGAATGAGTACCCTGCCTTTGGCGGGAATTATCAGGTCATTCACCATACGCAGTTGATCAATGAACTGGTTGGGTCGGGAAAAATCTCGATGAACCTTGAAGGCGACAATATGAAGATCACCTTCCATGACCCGTGCTATTTGGGACGGCATAACAAGATCACCGATGCGCCGCGTGATGCGTTGCAATCTGCGGGCGCAGAGATGGTGGAGATGCCGCGTAACGGAGCCAAGTCGTTCTGCTGCGGAGCAGGCGGCGCGCAAATGTGGAAGGAAGAGGAAGAAGGCTCGGCACGGGTGAACGAAGCGCGCTTCGCCGAAGCCAAATCCACGGGTGCGGATACGGTGGCGGTGGGCTGTCCGTTCTGTTTGACGATGATGACCGATGCAGCGAAGGGTGAAGGCAGTGAGATTCAGGTGAAGGATGTAGCAGAGATCGTGGCAGAGCGGTTGAAAACTTAACTTTTACACTACCAAGAACCAATCCGCAGATTGCGCGGATTTTGCAGATTTTTTTCTGCGAAATCTGTCAAATCTGCGGATTAGGTTTTAAGGCAATCACGCAGGCGGAGAATTCCCTTTTTGATTTCGTCTTCGTTGTAGAACGAAACGCTCAAACGGAAATAATCGGTCAGGCTATTTCGGCTTGAAAAGCGGACGCCCGGGCGCAGACCGACGTTGTAGGCTTGGGCTTTTTTCTGTAATTCCTGGGCGTCCATGTCTAGTGACTGAACCCAGAAGAAATATCCGCCGTGCGGTTTGGTGTAGTTGACCTGCGGCAAATGTTCACGCAGCGCCTCATCCATGATTTGTACGCGTTTGCCAAGTACATTTATAAGGTGGGAAATATTTTTATCCAGATCGCCGTTTTCGATGAGGCTGCGGACAATGGCAGAGGTGAAGGGGTTAAGTCCGCCTGCACTGTCGAGCACGCCGCAGGTGATGATTTTTTGAATGACAGTTGAATTCGAGTGCAGCCACCCCAGCCGCAGACCGGGGGCAAGGATCTTCGAGAAGGAGTTGACCGAAATCACTTGTCCCGAATCGATCTCCGCGCCAAAGGATGTAGGCGGGGTTTGGGTATAGCCGAGGAATTGATAGACTTCGTCAGCGATGACGAGGAAGTTGTGTTTTTGCGCAAGTTCGACGAGTTGTTTACGGCATTCGGGGGGGAGGGTATGTCCGCTGGGATTTTGGAAGGAGGGAATAATGTAGGTGAATTTGGGCGTGGACTCTTTCAAAGCGTGGACCAAATCATCCATAACCAGACCAGACTCATCGGTCCGAATCGAAACGACGCGTAAGCCGTGATCCGCAAAGATGCGCAAGGCGAGAAAGTAGGTTGGCTCCTCCACGAAGACCGTATCCCCGGGTTTTGTGAAAAGCGTGCAGAGCAGATCGAGCGCGGAGGAGATGCCCGAGGTGACGAAAAGCTGTTCATGCGAGACGGGGAAGCCATAACGCGGCGTGAGGAATTTCGCCAGCGCCGCGCGAAAGTAGCCGTCACCCTGCTCGACGCCGTATTGTAAAAATTCTTTTTCGTTCTGACCCAGCCGATGCGCCGCTGCACTGCGGATCATGTCCAATGGCAGGAGGTCGAGTTGTGGTTCGCCAGCGCCGAGGTCAATGAAATCATGGGGTATATTCGTTTGCGCGATTTGAAGGGGAGAGTTCATGGCGGTAAGTATAGCATTTGTTATAATCACCTCAACCAAAATCTGAGGAGAGATTCATGCCCAAAAAGAAGGGTACGATTGCGCTTCCCCTTGAAAAAGAAGAAATCATAAAAGATTATCGCCTTGCCTATCAAAGCAGGCAAGCTTCACTTATCGGTAGACGAGAAGTATTAAGCGGC
>VGOX01000049.1 GCA_016875755.1 Chloroflexota bacterium | reverse complement strand
TTTTGCAGTGGAGTCATGATATAATCACGTCAATCAAATAAAACCTTCGGGGCAGGGTGACGCTCACAAAGCGAATTCCCGATCGGTGGTAGAGCCCACGAGCCTGTTTAGGTACATCGCTTTCCTCATTGGGAAAACGGGCATGATCCGTTGAGATTACGGAGCCGACAGTATAGTCTGGATAGAAGAAGGTATCAGCACAATTCCATGTGGGATTTGTGTGAATTCGCGCCCCGAAAACGTACGTTGTTTTCGGGATTTTTCTTAAGCAGATTCGCACGCCTCACACCTGGATTTATGCCTGTTTTTACGCCCCGGAGTTTTGTCTACTCTGAGGCGTTTTCGTTTGTGTACCGCAAGATTTATCTTGCGAGTAATTCGCAAAATGAATTTTGCGGTACAGGAAAATCAATGAAACCAAAAACCCTGCACACCCTCTCCCGCTGGCTTGGAATTTTATCCATCCTGCTTGGCATCCCTGCGTGGATGCTTGTCGTCCGCATCAGTGGACTGCCCAAATTCATCCTGCCCTCCCCCGTGGATGTGTGGCTGCGTTTTCTCAAGGCGTTGAACGATGGCAGTTTGCTCTATCACACAGGTATCACGCTCAGCGAAATCCTGCTCGGACTGTTGGTCGGTGTGTGTTTCGCCACGGTGACGGGGTACGCGCTCGCAAAGTCACGCACGCTTGAGACGGTGTTGTCACCGTATTTGGTGGCGAGTCAGGCGATTCCGATTGTGGCGATTGCGCCGTTGCTCGTCATCTGGCTGGGAGATGGGATTCTCTCGAAGGTGGTCATCTGCGCGTTGATCGTGTTCTTCCCTGTGTTGGTGAATACCGTTGTGGGTGTGCGTGCCGTCCCGACTGCGCTCTACGACATGATGCACTCCCTGCGTGCCACCCGCTGGCAGATTTTGTTGAAGTTGGAACTGCCCGCGTCCCTGCCGATTCTGTTGGGCGGGTTGCGCATCGGCGCGACACTCTCGGTCATCGGTGCCATCGTCGGTGAGTTGGTGGATGCAGAGCAGGGACTTGGTTTTCTCTTGCAATTAGGTGATTTTCAGTACGACACCTCGATGGTGTTCGTGGCTGTGTTCACGCTCATCGCGCTGGCGTTATCACTGTATGGCGTGGTGACGTTGTTGGAACGTCGCTTTTTGAAGTGGCAGAAATAACCATGTCATTGCCTGTACCGCCGTTCGCTGCGCGAAGACGCAGTGCGCAGGCACGCGTGCGAGGGCGCTAGCCCGACCTGTGCCACAAAGTGGTAAGCAATCCCCCGATTGATGATGAGATTGCTTCGTCGTCGCTCCGCTCCTCCTCGCAATGACATCATTACAAAGGAGACACAATGAAGAAAATAGTTTTACTCATGCTTGGGCTGGCAATCAGCCTGATGGCTTGCGGCAGTCCGCAGGTCCAGAATGAAGCGGGTGAACTCCGTACGATCAAATTGCCAATGGGCTACATCCCGAACATCCAGTATGCGCCGTTCTATGTCGCGGTGGAGAAGGGATATTTTGCGGAGGAGGGCATTGCCATCGAGTTCGATTATTCCTTCGAAACCGATGGGATGAAGTTGGTTGGCGCGGGTGAACTGCCGTTCACGGTGGCTTCAGGTGAGCAGGTGCTGTTGGCGCGCTCGCAGGGATTGCCAAATGTATATGTGTTTGCGTGGTATCAACAGTTTCCCATCTCGGTGATCTCCGCGCCTGAGTTGAACGTCAACGAGCCTGCCGATTTACGCGGAAAGAAGATCGGCTTGCCCGGCTTGTTCGGCGCGAATTACATTGGTTTGGAAGCATTGCTGTTCGCGGGCGGTGTTGATCCCTCTGAAGTGACGATGGATGCGATTGGTTTCAACCAAGTGGAGGCATACGCCACAGGTAGGAGCGATGTTGTAGTTGGTTACGCCGCCAACGAACCGATCGTGCTCGCCGCGCAGGATTTTGCGCTGACCGAATTGCGCGTGGCAGATTATGTGCAGCTGACCGCCAATGGCATCGTGACCAGTGAGATGACGATTGCAAACGAACCCGAGTTGGTACGGGGCATGGCACACGCGCTTGCAAAAGGCATCGCGGATGCGACCGCGAATCCTGATGAGGCGTATGAGATCAGCATGAAGTTTGTGGAGAATTTGAAAGACCAGGATAAGGATGTGCAGATGCAGGTGCTGCTGACGTCCATCGAATTTTGGCAGGCGGAGCGCATCGGCTTCTCGGACGCGCAAGCCTGGGAAAACATGAACGACCTGCTGGTAAAGATGGCGCTTATCCCTGAGCCCATCGAGTTGGACAAGGCGTTTACGAATCAGTTCGTGCCGTAATTATGTCATTGCGAGGAGCGATAGCGACGACGAGTGCCACGAAGTGGTAAGCAATCTTGCTGTTTCAATGGAGATTGCTTCGGGCTGACGCCCTCGCAATGACAAAAAAAACAACATGACCACAAAACCGATCCTCACCGTAAAAAATCTTTCCATCACCTTCCCCGATAACAATGGCGGGTTGAACGTGTTGGATGATCTCTCGTTCACGATTCGTCCGCGTGAGTTTATTTGCTTTCTCGGTCCTTCGGGTTCGGGCAAAACCACGCTGCTGAAATTACTGGCGGGATTGCTCAAACCCACAGCAGGCAATGTGCATTTCATGCATCGGCATACGCCAAAGATCGGTATGGTCTTTCAACAAGCCAGCCTCATGCCGTGGCGCACCGTAATGGAAAACATCCAACTCCCGCTGGAGTTGGAAGGCACGGGGCAGACGAAGGCGCAGAACAAAGCACGTGGCATGATTCAATTGGTGGGATTAAAAGGATTCGAGAACTCGCTTCCGCGTGACCTTTCGGGCGGGATGGCGCAGCGTGTGGGGATCGCGCGCGCGCTCATCCATGACCCCGACCTGCTCCTGCTCGATGAGCCTTTTGCCTCGCTGGATGCCCTCACCCGCGAACGCATGTGGACGGAACTTTCCAATATCTGGCAGGCAAAACAAAAGACCGTCATCATGGTGACACACTCCATCAATGAGTCACTCTTTCTGGCAGACCGCGTGCTGGTGCTGACCAAACGTCCCGGTAAAATAAAAATGGACATGGAAGTTGATCTTCCACGCCCACGTACGGACGATATCCGTTACACAAGTCACTTTGGGAAATTGGCGAAAAAATTAAGGGGAGCGATCGAGTAACAGACGATGGTCTATCGTCAGACTCTCGGCAAATCCAACAACAGTACTTCCAGCAGCAATTTCGAGTTGACGTTGCGGTCCATCTTCTCCAGTGAGGATTCCAATTCACTGACTACTTTTCGCGCAGTGGATAGGTCCAGCCGTCCCGCGAGGAATTCGATCTCCATGTTGCGGTCAATGTTGATCAGCGGAGTCGATGCACCTGCCACACGCAACAAGACATCGCGCCAGTAGGAGAGCCAGACGAGAATGGTCTGACGCATCGCATCTTTATCCTTGGAGAGTTTATCGGCGTAGTTGAATTTTTCCACCCGTGAGGCGGGCAGCAGGGTTTGCAGATCATTGAGACGTTCTTCGCGTTGTTCAAGCACAGCGGCATCGTCCACCATGCGGCGGGCAAAGCCGGGGCGTCCGCCGGAGATGTGGGCGAGCAGGCGGGCGCGGTCTTCGTCCATGCCGCGCTCCATCAAATCCGCGACGATGGCTTCGATGGGCAATGGGCGCAGGCGCAAAATTTCGCAGCGTGAGTTGATGGTGGGCAGGAGTTGTTCGGGGTTGTCGGCGGTCAGTAAAAGGATGGCGTGCGCGGGGGCTTCTTCCAATGTTTTTAGCAAGGCATTGGATGCACTATCATTTGCTTCTTGAAAACGTAGAAATATCACCACACGATATTGAGATTGATACGGCTTGAGATTCAATGTCCGTTGGATTTCGCGGATCTGGTCTACTTTGAGCGTGCCGCCTTCTTTCGGGATGTTGTCGCCATCCAATGCTTGAATCACGCTCAGGTCTGGGTGTTGCATGGCTTCGATCTGTTTGCAGGTACGGCAGACAAAACACGGCTCGCCCGCTTTGATGGGCTTTTCGCAGTTCAAGGCTTGCGCGAGGCGCAACGCTAAGGTGCGGCGTCCGAGACCGGGTGCGCCGGCGAAAAGATAGGCATGGCGGATCTGTCCATGCGCCACATGCTGGCGGAGCATATCCACTGCCCATTCGTGCCCGAGAAGATTCCAGTTGTCAGTCATTGGGGCTAGTATCAGGTGTCAAGTTTCAGGTGTCAAGTGTCAGGTTAAGAGCGAAGCGGATTTTTTACTCCTTCCCTGTTCGCAACTTGACATAGGAGTCGTATCGTTCGGGGTGAATCGTTCCATCTTTCAATGCGGCGAGGACGGCGCAGCCGGGTTCGTGTTGATGCGTGCAGTCGCTGAACTGACAATGCGGCACGAGGTCGCGCAGTTCGGGGAAGTAGGCATCGAGTTCTTCGGGTTCGGTATCCCATAGTGCGAGGCTTTTCCAGCCGGGCGTATCGGCGACGTAGCCGCCTTCGAACGGGAACATCTGGCGGATGACGGTGGTGTGGCGTCCCTTGTTCATTACCTTGCTGATCTCATTGACCGCCAGCCCAAGCCCGGGTTGCAGCGCGTTGAGCAGGCTCGATTTTCCCACACCGCTGGGGCCAGCCAGCGCACTGATCTGATTGGTTAATTGAGCGCGTAATTCTTCCAGCCCCGCCTCGTTCTTGGTGGATGTATAAATGACGCGATACCCGATCTGTTCGTACAGGCCAAAAATTTCCTTCGGGTTTTCCACAAGGTCGGTTTTGTTTGCAACAATCACAACTGGGATTTTTTGTTTCTCTGCAATGACGAGAAAACGGTCGAGCATTTTCAAGCGCGGGCTGGGATTTGCGCACGCAAAAACGAAGACGGCTTGGTCGGCATTTGCCAACAGCACCTGCTGATAGACGCCCTGTGGGCGCGGATCCAACCTAACGAGAGCTTGTTTGCGCTCTTCGACCTCTTCCAACGCCCCGCTGCCATCTTCCAACAACGTAATGTGGACACGATCTCCCAGTGCGGCAATGTCACCCATGGCTCTGCCGCGTTTTAATTTTCCCCGCAGTTGACAAACAATAATGCCCTCCCCGGTTTCCACCCAAAAGAAACCGGATTGGGCTTTAATGATCAAACCTTTTTTGCTGTTGTCACTTACCAATGATTACCTGCTATTCATCTGTCGGCGCGAAGAAACCGAACGGCGTGGGTGTGGGGAGCGGCTGCCCAAGGGAACCGAAATCATAGGAGATTCTGCCCGGGCTTCCAAAGTAATATGCCTCAACCATATAACGGAAGATTGGCACGGCATAATCCGACCCCTGACCGATGTTTTCGACAATGACCGCGATCGCAATATGCGGTTTGCCAGTTCTTTCTTCCTCATTCAAAGTATAGCCGGCAAACCAGGCATGCGGCAGACCGCTTCCAGATTCAGCGGTGCCTGTTTTTCCAGCCGTGTCGAACTGAATACCGCGGATGTTAAAACGCGCCGTGCCGTAGTTGAAATTGGTCACCATGAACATGGCTTCCTGAATAATCTGCAGGTTTTCATCGCGGACGGGCAGCACGCCATTCGCTTCCGGGCGGAAGATGATTTCCGGGTCACCGTCGATCGGCTGGATCTTTTCCACGATTTGCGGACGATACAAGGTTCCGCCGTTGGCAATTGCGGCTATAAATCTTGCCACCTGCAGCGGTGTGACCTGCACATCGCCCTGCCCAATGGCTTGATTAACGGCATCCACCTGGCTTTGCGGGTCAAGGATCTGTCCGCTGGCTTCAGCGATCTGTTCGATGCCCGTGGGTGCGCCGAGACCAAATCCGCGTGCCATGTTGGCTACGTCATTTGGACGCTGCCAATTGGTGTATAGGTCGTTGCCGATGTGCCAGAAATAGGGGTTGCAGGAACGCATCAACCCTTCCTGCAATGTCACCAGACCGGACGGGGTTGTAGATGACGTGTTGCAGGCTTCACCGCGTGAAATGGCTTGCTGACAGTATTCATACGTCCAATCATACAGAACCCGGTCTGGCAGTTCGGTAAACTCATATTGACAATCATACGGCGAATCTTTGACGTACAGCCCGCTTTCGAGACCCGCCGCCATGGTAATGATCTTGAAGACCGATCCAAGCGGATACTGTCCCTGTGCGGCGCGGTTCAATAGCGGGTTGGTTGGGCTGTTTAGTAAATTTCCAAGCCCAATGTTGTTGGGGTTGGTCGGTTCAAAATAATTGGGGTCGAAATCTGGGCTGGAGGCCATCGCCAACACACGCCCCGTATCCACTTCCATTACAACAATGGCGCCACGGAAGAATTCCAGCGCGGTTTGGGCGTAATCTTGCAGGTTTCCATCGAGTGTCAGGTAGACGGAGTCAGCGGCTTGCGGCGCGGTTTGCCCAAGTGTGGAAATGATCTGTCCTGTGGGGCTGACCACTCGCAGCGTGCCGCCATGCTGGCCGGAGAGATATTCCTCTGCCCATTCTTCGATACCCTGCTTGCCAACCTTTTCACTACCGTCATACCCGCGGCGGCGATAGTCGTCATATTCTTCAGGTGGAATGGACAGTGTGAACCCGACCGCCTGTGGAGCAAGCCCCGTCTGGTAATAGTAGCGGGAGGAATAACTTTGAATGACCAGCCCGCCCGGGTTAACGGAGATCAATCTCTGGGCTTCGGCACGTGTTCCTTCACACATGGGCAGATACCAGCCTGGTCCCGAAGCGTCGATCTGATTTTCAATGACGAGCGGATCCAGACCGCACAGCAAGCCAAGTTCCCTCGTCAGTAATTCACGCGTATCGGGGTTGATCTGTCCCGTTTGAATGCCGAATGCAAAGGCTTCCGCCTGGGTGACGATGGGGTTTCCATCGCGGTCGTAAATATCGCCGCGCGCGGGCACGTTGTAATCCATGGCGAGCAGGTTGCCGCCCGCCAACTCCGGCAGGATCAGCGTTTCGTCCCATTGCACTTTCCATGCGCCGTTCTCGTTCACGAGCCGCATGACAATATCGCGTTGAATATCGCCAGCCAGAACGGTCTTGTAAATGACGTTATAGCCGACCTCGGCGTTGAATGGACTCAACTGCGAGGACATGACCGTATATTCGATGCTTGCAGCGCTCATCTCATTGAGCACGTTGCGCCAGCGGCTGGAAAAATCTTCGAGCGAGATTCCTTCCTGGCTGGACTGGGAAAGCATGGCGTACATGCCTTCATAATCATCATTTGTCAGCGCCTCCAAAAACGCGCTGACAGCTGCGCCTGCATCGGGGGCAGGGGTTTTGCCGACAATGGGCGGCGGCAGCGGCGTGGAAGTTGGTCCGCCAAAAATGGGCGGAACGCCGCCGCCCTGCCCGCCTGAGGCGCATGCAGAAAGAAAAATAACGATTAAAAATAAATGGATCAAACGCAACGACTTCATTCCATTTCCTTTCAAGAGACGGTTTCCCCGCTCAAGATGACAGAGGATACAGGGCATTGATACTTCAAAAGCAACTGACACGCCGCAGGCACATCGGCGGCGGGGGTGATTTCAAATCGGCGCAGCGCGCGCAGGATATGACATAGCGGCAAACCCATCACTCCAGCATAACAGCCTTCCATAAAAGCAACAGGCTGAAAATCGGGATGCTGAATGGCGTATGCGCCCGCCTTGTCCATTGGGTCGCCTGTTTTGATATAGGCGCGAATCTCCTCGTCGGAATAATTCCGCATCGGCACATCGGTAATGGACAGTTCCGTGAACAACGTGCCATCGCTCACGCGCAGAAACGCCACACCTGTGTACACCTGATGCGTACGTCCACGCAACTGCTTCAACATCTTCTCAGCAACCTGCTCATTGACGGGTTTGCCAAGGATTTCGTTCCCGTCCACCACGGTGGTATCCGAGCCGATAATGATCGCATCCAACTCCGCCCGCGGCTGGATCGCCAATGCCTTGGCTTTTGCCAACCGAATCACATAATCACGCGGCGTTTCGCCTTCCAACGGCGTTTCATCCACATCAGCAACGATGACGGTGAAGTCCCAATTGCCCAATGCGAACAATTGCCGCCTGCGCGGAGAGTTCGAAGCCAATACTAAAGTGTTTTTTCCGTTCACGTGCGCGATTCTAACACAGTCTATTTTATGACCTTAAATGGGGATAAGCAGGTATGCAGAGGTGTCAAAAGTTCAAAAAGGTTAACCCAGCACGAAATTATCGATCAATCTAGTCTTACCAAGAAAAACCGCCATCGAAAGCAGGGCTTTTCCTTTCACCACGTCCAACTCTTCGAGCGTGTCATAGTCGGCGCAGGAGACGTATTGCATCTGAGCCAGCGGCTCTGCCTCGAGTACCTCTGTCATCTTCGCTCGAATCTTCTCGGCATCGCGCTCGCCGCCTTCGTATAAATCCTTTGCGGCGCTCAAGGCACGGAACAAGACGGTCGCCGCTTTTCGTTCGGCTTCATTCAAATATTTATTGCGGCTCGACATCGCCAACCCGTCCGCTTCACGCGTGGTCGGGCAGACCACCACCTCCAGCGGGAAGTTCAAATCCACTGCCATACGGCGGATGACCGCCGCCTGTTGCGCGTCCTTTTGCCCAAAATAGGCTTTATGTGGCTGGGTGGCGTTGAACAACTTTGCAACAACGGTGGTGACACCTCTGAAATGACCCGGGCGCATCGCCCCTTCCAGCGGATGTGTGAGCGCTTCGACCTCGACCCAGGTTTGGTAGCCAGGCGGATACATAATCTCAGGGCTGGGCGTCCAGACCACATCCACGCCGAGGGGACGGAGCAGGCTCAGGTCACGCTCAAGGTCGCGGGGGTACTTGGACAGGTCTTCGTTTGCGCCAAACTGGGTCGGGTTGACGAAGATGGTAACGATGGTATGGTCACACTCTGCCTGAGACTGGCGGACCAACGATAAATGCCCCTCGTGAAGATAACCCATCGTGGGAACCAGACCAACTCTCCCCGTAAGAGAGAGGCGGGCGGTTCGCAGGTCAGGTAGAGAGGTTACGATTTGCATGTCAAACTCCTATTTGTATAGACAATCAGTCCTTTTTCCTGCTTGACAGTGTAGAAAATTTGTTCTACACTCAATTTACCAACTTATAAAAAGGAGAAAAAATGGCGTACTCACACACAAACTCAAAAGGAACCACTTACTACCTGCACTCCAATGGAAGAATGTTCTTCTTCTCGAAGGAAGTAAAGGAAAACGCTCTCGATGCCCTGCCCGCAGGCTATAACGTCGTAGAGATGAAGACGGGCATGCTGGTCTTGAAGAAGATCCAGGCGGAAGCCCCTGCCGCACCCGCCGAAGAAACCCCTTCGGAAAGCGCAGGCTAGGCCTAAAAGTATAATCCTGTTCGCCAGCACGACACAACTTATATTGTTCTTTTAGATAAAAAAGGAGACTACTTATGACACGTACACAGCATCTAAAAGCCACGAACACACAAGGGGAGCCGACATGCCTACTCTAAACCGCGTTCAGTTGATCGGGCGTCTGGGCAAGGACCCGGAAAGCAAGTTTACGCCCACTGGCAAGAAGGTTTGCCATTTCAGCCTTGCCGTAACCAACCGTTGGAAGGATAAGAGCGGTGAGACGAAGGAAAGTACGGAGTGGGTCAACATCGAGGCGTGGGGGCGGCTTGGTGAGGTTTGTCAGGAATTTCTGAAGAAGGGCAGCCTGATCTTTGTGGAAGGTCGCTTAAAAACCGACAAATACGAAGAAAAAGGCGAGACGAGGTACTTTACAAAGATCGTCGCCCAGAGCCTGCAATTCCTCGATAAACGCCCCGCCGACGAGCCGTTGATGTCGGTCGAAGAAGTGCCTGGCGAATACGAATTTTAGACAAAAAGAGACTGCCACTTTTCAGTGGCAGTCTCTTTTTGTACTTGCAACTACGCTCCTATTGTTATGACCACATTTCCCCGCTTCCCTCCCGCCTCGACATACCGGTGCGCCTCGGCCATTTGTTCCAACGGATAGCGTTTATCGATAATAGATTTGAACCTCCCTGCCTTGACCAGTTCCTTGATGAAATCCAGATCCTCGATCTTTTCACTTGAAAGGGCGCACACCACCTTCCTGCCATCGCTTCTGGCAGTCTGCAACATTTGAAATACTTGTTTCATCTTGAAGCTGTTTTTTATAAAATAAAAGGGAACCACCCAGGCAAAAATTTATTATTAAAAAGGAGCCCACCACATAGTGTATTTTCGGTACGATGAGTACCGGAGGTACA
>VGOX01000048.1 GCA_016875755.1 Chloroflexota bacterium | reverse complement strand
CAAGCGGCAGGTTGAGTTTGGATGCGAAGTATTTGGCGGCATCGGCGGTGAGACCGCCGCCGACAGCATACACGACCGCAGACCGCAGACCGTTGACCGCAGTTTCGGTCTGCGGTCCATCGTCTGCGGTCAAAAGCGAATCCCAATATTCAGTTGTAGCTTCTTTTACTTCAATGGTAGCTGTGATATTCAGCCCACGCAAATTATCTTTGACGGCATTCCACGCGGGACCTGAAGTGACGAGCAGTGCAGGACGTTTATCATCGATCTCAGAGAAAGGTATGAGGTCGACAATGGGGAGGTTGGGAAATTTTTTCATACGAGATCCAATCGTTTTTCAGAATTTCTGTCGAAGAAAAGCAATCCATTGGGATTGATATCCACTTTGATGGTTTCTTTCGGCTTCAAATGCGACACGCCATTGACTCTTGCTGTGGCACTACCGCCGTCCCAATCCACGGTGACATAAGTGAACGGACCGACAGGTTGCACGAGTCGAATGGCGGCGTCGAAGCCTGTGTCGCCGAGCGTGACGAACTCGGCGCGTATGCCAACGTCAACAGGGGTGTTCGCTGTCTTTAGCGATCTTGGCAGTGCAATTTTTACGCTACCGATTTGATAACCACCTTCAACAAATTCACCTGCAAACAAATCCATCTGCGGTGTGCCGATAAATTTTGCCACATACTTTGATGCAGGCTTTGAGTAAACCTCTTCAGGCGTGCCGAATTGTTCGAGACGCCCAAGCCGCAACACAGCGATGCGGTCGGAAAGCGATAAGGCTTCTTCCTGGTCGTGTGTGACGAAGATGGATGTCACGCCAAGGCGCTGATGCAGTTCCTTGATTTCGCCGCGCGTCTTGAGGCGCAACGCCGCATCGAGATTCGAGAACGGCTCATCGAATAGAAAAATGGACGGTTCACGAATCACTGCCCGACCGATGGCGACGCGTTGTTGTTGACCGCCCGACAGTTCGCGCGGGAGGCGATGCAGGAATTTTTCCAACTCCAACATGGACGCAACTTTCTGGACCTTGTCCTGAATCTCGGTTCTGGGACGTTTTCTCAACTGGAGCGAAAAGCCAATGTTTTCCTCCACCGTCATGTGCGGATAGAGGGCATAGTTCTGAAAGACCATCGCCACATCGCGCTCGAACGGACCGAGTTGATTGACGACCTTGCCGTTGATGCGAATCTCACCAGAGGTCACGTCTTCGAGTCCTGCGGTCATATTCAACAGTGTAGACTTGCCGCATCCCGACGGACCGAGCAACGTGACAAACTCGCCTTCTTCGACACGCAGGTTGACACCTTCCACGGCGACAAAGTCACCGAATTTTTTGTGGATGTTGATTAGTTCAAGCGTAGCCATTATGCTTTGATTGCTCCTTCAGCAAAACCTTCCAAAATAAACCGTCTGAAAATAATTGCCAATGCAACAACCGGAATACTTGCCAGCACCGCCGACGCCAGCATCTGCCCGTAGAGGGTTTGATATTGACCTGAGAATTCAGCAATCGCTATGGATGCAGTTTTGACGTTGATGCGGGTGAGAATGATGGCGAAGAAAAATTCGTTCCAGGCTTCGATGAAGGCAAAAACACCCGTGGCGAAAAGCGGCGGTAACGAAATGGGAAGCACGATGTAGCGAAACGTCTGAATGGGGGATGCGCCATCCACAGCGGCGGCGCGTTCGAGTTCCATTGGTACACTCTCGAAGAAGCCTTTGAGAATCCAGATGACGATGGGCAGGATGAACGAGAGATAGACTACGATGAGTCCGAAATGGGTATCCACGAGACGGGTGCGACTCATGACAAGGAAGAGTGGAATAGCGATGACGATGCCGGGGAACATCTGTGTGGCAAGGATCATCATCAGGATTTTGTTACTGCTGGGCATATTTAATCTCGCCAGCGCATACGCCGCCATCGAGCCGATGACCAACCCCACGGCGGCGGTGAAGGTGGCGATGATAAGTGAGTTGACCAAGCCAGAGAACAGTCCGCGTGAGGAGTCGAGTACGAGACTATAGTTTTCGAGGGTGATATTGAGCGGGTTGAGGTCGGGCGGTTTGGAGGTCAAAGCCGAAAGGGGTAAAAGGCTTGTGACGACGGACCAGACCACAGGTCCAAGTGAAAGAAGCGTGAAGGCAATTAATCCGAAACGGATGAAGAATTGAGTCAGATATCGGGGCATGTCATCCATCCCTTTGAGCCGTCTGGCGCGGACGTAATGCGCGAATGTAAACCAGCGCGAGCATGAACATCAAAATGAAAAGGACGTTGGCGATCGCCGCACCGTAACCGACATCGAGATTGCTGAAGGTCTCACGCCACGAAAGATAATTGAGGAGCACGGTGCTGTCGGCGGGACTGCCTTTGGTGAGCACATAGATGAGGTCGAAAACTTTGAGCGCCCAAATACTTTGAAGCACAACCGAGATGACGAGCGTGGTTTTGAGACCCGGTAGTGTGACGTGAACAAATTGTTGCCACGCATTCGCGCCGTCGAGTCGGGCGGCTTTGTACAGATACGATGGAATGTTTTGCAAACCCGCAAGCATGAGCAGCGCGATGAACGGCACGGCTTTCCATACATCGGCGATGAGAATCATGTTGAGGGCAAGCCACGGTGTGCCGAGCCAGATGATGTTTTCTTTGATAAGACCAAGACCGATGAGCGACTGATTGAGAATGCCGTAGTTGGCGTTGTAGATCCACTTCCATAAAACGGCGTTGGCAACAGGTGATAACGCCCATGGCACAAGCAAAACGACCCGATAGAATGCGGAGCGTCCGAGTGGGTGATTGAGCATGAGCGCAACACTGAGCGCAAGAAAAATTACAGCGGCGACTTCAACGACTGTGAAATAAACTGAACGAAATAGAGCCTCACGGAATAATTGATTCGTGAACAGATCGGTGTAGTTGGTGACGCCGTGCCATGCAAAAGTGAGACCATCGCCGCCAAAACGCACTTTGAGAAATGAAAGCACAAGTGACGCGATGATGGGATACGCCAGCACGATCAGCAAGACGATCACTGCCGGGGCGGTGAACCAAATGCCAAGGCGGTAACGGCTGCGGTTGTAGTTGTTGGAGGTTTGCATGAATGTACTCGCCCTCACCCCTAGCCCCTCTCCCAATGGGAGAGGGGCTAGGGGTGAGGGTAATTATCCGCGTTTCTTCACGATCTCAGTCACAAGATCAGAAGCCGTCGTGATCGCATCCTGCGCAGATTGTGTACCAGCCAGCGCTTTTTGGATTTCCACGCCGATGGCGGTGGTCACGGCGTTGTAATCGGGCGTGACGTAGCTGTCGTATGGATGTTGTGCCTGTTCGAGCACAGTCGCCGCATTGGGAGCCGCCGCCTGCACTTCGGGGTCGTTCAACACCGAGAGGCGAATCGGCAACCAGCCCGTATCAATCACTTGACGCTTCTGTACTTCCGCATCGAGATAGAACTCGATCAACTTACGAGCGCCTTCGGGGTTCGGTGAAAGTTTGGTGATGGTGTAGGCGTCGGTGCCGTCAATCGAAGCGGAACCAGCCGGACCCGCAGGCAGAATCGCCGAACCGACTTTGCCTACCACTTTCGAGGAGGCCGGGTCGTTGGCGGGCTTCCACATGAAGGGCCAGTTCATCATCATCGCCGCCTGACCGGCAGAGAAGACGTTAGTCGCGTCGTTGATGCCGACATAGCTCAACGAACCTGGGTCGGTGAACTCCATCAAGTCAACCATAAACTGGAGCGAATCCACGCCTGCGGCGTTGTTGAATGCGGGCATGCCATCGTCGCCGTATAGTTTGCCGCCCGCTTGTTGCAGGAAACACATCCAATACGATGCCACACCGCCGATGCCTTCGGGTGCGCCGTAGTTCAACACCCAGCCGTATTTGCCGCCGCCGGTTAATTCTTTGGCAACGCCTTTGAGGTCATCCCAGGTTTTGGGCGCTTCTTTAACGCCAATGCCTTCAAGCATTTCAGTGTTGTAGAACATCGTAAGTAGAGACAAGGTGAAGATCACACCGAGACGCTTGCCACCCCATGTCAATGTGCTGAACGACGAGGCAGGTAAGTCCGCAATCAAATCGGCTGGCAGATCGTTGGTGAAGTCGATCAAGTAATCTGCAAACTCGGGTACCCAGCCAGACATGTAGATGATGTCATGTACATATTGCCCAGCCGCAAAATTTGCTGCCATCTTATCGTGCAGTTGGGGCCAGGGCGGCGCCTCATAAGCGACCTCAAACCCGTTATCTTTCTTCCATTGCTCAAACGCATCCAAACTAAATTGACCAACTCCCGGAGGCGCTGGGTCTGGCGCAGCAGGCACCAACACATTTAATGTATTACTGCCTGCCGGAGCGCAGGCTGCCAGATAGTTGCTCAACGCAAGCCCTGCGGTTCCTACACCCGCCAGTTTCAAAAAGTCACGGCGGGACAAACGAACATTTCGATTGGTATTCATGGTTTCTCCTCTTTTTGTTGGATAAAGAACACGCTTCATACCTTTGGGAAAACTGTTTCTACGCTTTGAGCCGTTTCACCTCCTTTACATCCTCTTCTTCGCTTCGCGCACAACTTCACGCAAGATATCCAGCGACTGCGTCAATAATGCCTCATCATGCTGGGCGGAGATGGTGAAATCAGTATGGAAGTACAGCCCTTTTTCGATACACTTCAGAAAAAAAGCTTTGCGTAATTCGGGGTTTGTCCGCTCGGCGATGTGGTGATAATTTGTGACTGGTTCGCGTGTGCCGATGTAGATGCCAAAGGTACAGCCGAGGCCCTGCACAATGGCGGGGAAATTTGCTTCGTCAAAGATGGTTTGGAGTTGAGTGTAGAAACTGTTTACGCGCTCGAGCCAGCCATCGAAAAAGCCTGCCTGTTCCATGATGGTCAAGGATGCGATACCCGCCGCACAGCCGAATAAATTTCCTGAGAACGTGCCGCCCGCCACGACGGGGTCAACAGGATCCATGATCTTCATCATGATTTTTTCTTTACCCGCCACTGCTGCCAATGGAATGCCATTGGTGAGCGCCTTGCCGAACAGACACAGGTCAGGCGCGACACCGTAATAGCCGTGTCCGCCTGTCATGCCAGTGCGAAAGCCCGAAAGGATTTCGTCAATGATGAAGACGATGCCATGTTCATCACAAATGCGGCGAATGGCTTGCATGTATTGCGCCGACGAACCGATGCAGCCATTGTTGTAATCGATCGGGTTCATCAAGATGGCGGCGATCTCATGCCCGTGTTCTTTGCAAAGTTTCTCGAATAACTCGGCGTTGTTCCAGGGGATTACGTACAACGTCTCATCCACTTTGAGCGGAATGCCCGCGCTGGCATGTTTGACTTGCGATAATCTATCGCCAGGGTTGTCACGGTCAATGTTCGCGGCGAGATTATTGACCAAGGCATAATCATGCCCGCCGTGGAATTGCCCATCGATGCGGACAATTTTTTGCCGCCCCGTATATCCGCGTGCCAGCCGAATCGAAAGCAGGGTGGCCTCACTACCTGAGTTGACGTAGCGCACCCGTTCTGCCGCTGGAATGTTCTGTGTGATCTTCTTTGCAAGTTCTCCCGTCAGCGGGTGGTCGAATTCGGCGAAGAAACCAATGTCGAAGACCTGCTTCATTGCCACTGAAATTTCAGGTCGGTTGTGTCCGAGTGTGCAAGCGCCATGCCCCATGAAGAAGTCAATGAAACGCTTGCCTTCGAGATCATAGATGTACGCGCCTTCTGCCTTTGAAAGATACATCGGTCGCGCTGTGAACGGGTTGTAGCGAAACGACGACGACACCCCGCCCGTCAGATATTGTTGCGCATGTTGAAAGTATTCGGTGTTATTCATCGGTTTCTCAATTTTCCAAATGTTTTACCGACCACATCCCAAACCTTTTCGGGATCATCCGACGTGCCATCGTACGCGGAACAACCGTGCATGCCCCAAATGGCAATGGATTTTGCGCCTCTTTCCACGGCGAGGCTGAATCCTGTTTCGAGTTCATTTTCCCTGCTCGATGGGACTCCAAACCCCTGCGCCCAAAAGTGCGGAGTCAACCCGCGCGGCTGGCAAACATCCATCGTCTTTTTCATCTGCTCGCCGACGAAGGTTTCGCAATCTTTGTCATGCAGATACCAGTACGGGTCGGTGCCGAAGATGTCGAGTCCGCGAATGTCGGCAATTCGATTCCACGGCAATGATTCATTCGCTTCATCATCCACAGGTAACAGCGTGATGGCGTTCTTCGCACCTTTGTCGTGGGCGTAACCGATCATCTCGGAGAGGAAGTCCACCATCAGGTCTTCGCGGTGTTGGCGCATTTCAGGTTGTATGGGCAGGGCTTGCCCCTGTCCTGTTTGGGACATAGGTTGACCGAACCGAGCTTGGAAGGAGTCACGGCATCTCGGACAGAAGCAGGCAAAGGCGGAGTCAGGAGCGAAGTGCAAGTCATCCCAATCTGGGATGTAAAGATGCGGCTCATCCCAAAAAATGGTGTCGGCGCCAAAGTCAATTGCCATGTCGAGCCAAAGTTTCATCGCGGCGCGGGTCTCTGGCGCGGAAGGGCAGGCGGCAGGCGCACGTTGACCCGTGGAAAGAATCTGGCAGGCGTCGGGGTTGCGCGGCACGAACGCAGAAAACTGTTCGCCACCGAAAAGCCCCATCACCGACCAGGGATTCGCCCAACAGCCGAGTCCCGCGTCGCGAGTCATTTGAAAGAACTGCGCGGTGCGTTGGCGGGCGAATACCATTTCGTTCTCGCTGAAACAATGCACAATGTAGGTGCAGTGATGCGCAAGAATATCTTCGAGGTCGCGCTCGAAGTGATGGAGCCAGCCGTTGGCGAAGTAACTTACTCCAGTTTCAGGTTTCAAGTTTCAGGTTCCGGGTATCAATCTGCCGCGGATAAAAATTGGTGATGCGCGGTGGGATGGTACTCAATGGTCTTGTCACACTCGCACGGGTCAGCGTGGACGATGACTTCGACCAGCGCGTGGAACTTGTGGAAGAGCGCGTGCCGCACTTCTTCTACGATGCGGTGACCTTCCAGCACAGACAACTTGCAATTAACCGTCACATGCATTTCACCCCACAAACGGTGACCCACCCAACGAACGGCGGCGCTATGAACGTCCATCACTCCGTTTACATGCGAAGCGATGTGTTTGAATTCTCCGTACAGTTCTGGGTCAACGGCGTCCATCATACGATGCCACATATCTCTTGCGGTGTGCCATACAATGCCCAGAATGGCGATGCCGATGCCCAAGCCGATCAGCGGGTCGAGAATGGGGTAGCCAAGCCAGACTCCGATGGCACCTGCTAAAACTGCGAGGGAGGTAAAGCCGTCTGTTCTGGCGTGGTAGCCGTCGGCGATGAGTGCGGCGGAGCCGATCTCCTTGCCAACTTTGATGCGGAAGATGGCGACCAGTTCGTTGCCGAAGAATCCGATCACAGCCGCGGCGGCGACCCATCCCAAATTTGTAATCGGTTCGGGTGTAATGAAGCGCAACACTGCCTGATGAATGGCTTCAAAGGCGCTGTATGCGATCATCAAAACGATGATGACCCCTGCAATATCTTCGGCGCGACCGTAGCCGTAGGTGTAACGTTTGTTGCGGGCTTTTCGGGAAAGCCAGAACGCAAAGCCCAATGGAATGGCTGTGAGTGCGTCTGAAAAATTATGAATCGTGTCGGCGAGCAGGGCGACACTACTGCTGATGATAACGATGACAACCTGAAAGATCGCGGTGACTATCAACCCTGCAAATGAAATCTTCAACGCCCACATGCCTCTATCTGTGGCAAGGTTCGGGTCAAGGGCGGCTTGCTGGTGCCCGTGGCTGTGCGGGGTAAAGAGATGTTGCAGCCAGTGAATCACAGGATTGTTGGAATGCGAATGTCCGTGATCATGTTCATGTTCATGATCGTGATGATGCTCATCATGGTCGTGCTCATGATGCTCGTGTTCATGCAGATGCGGGTGATCGTGCGCATGAGATTCGTGTTTGTGTTCCTTTTCATTTTCGTGTTCGTCGTGGTGTCCCATGGGGAGCCTCCAAATAGAGATATGGAGGTTATAGGGTGGATTTGTTATGCGGCGACCCTCAACCATAACGCCGCAACGCACTGACCGTTGACCACTGACCGCAGACCGTTACAACGGTCTATCGTCAGCGGTCTGCGGTCAAATGTTTAATCACTTATTTCATTCTTCCGTATCACTTCCGCATACCATTCACCAGAATCTTTGATCGTGCGCTTCTGTGTTTCATAATCCACACGGATGATGCCGAAGCGTTTGGTGTAGCCGTGCCCCCACTCGAAGTTATCCATTAACGACCAGACCATGTATCCGCGCACATCTACACCGTCTTGCATGGCGAGGCGGGTTTGGATGAAATGATTCTTCAAGTAATCGAGCCTGCGCGGGTCGTGGATCTTTCCATCGGCGCTGACTTCATCATGGAAGGACGCGCCGTTCTCTGTGATGTAAATAGGCGGCACGTTGTATTCGCGGTTGATCTTGTTCAACATGCGGCGCAGGGCGGATGCACAAACTTCCCAACCCATTTCGGTATACTCGGAACCCGCCACTTCTTCCACGTGTCCTTGTGCGTTATACAAATTGCGTGAGTAGAAGTTGATGCCAAGAAAGTCCAGCTTTTGAGCAATGAGCGCCATATCGCCTGCTTGAATTTCAGGCAAGCCGCCAGCATATTCAACATACTCAGGATGGTAATAACCTTTGAAAATGGGATGGATGAAAATCGTCTCACTGCGGTTCCACGCGCTTTCGGCATTGCGAATGGACTGCGGGTCATCGTCCGCCGCGTCTGCCATCCACTGATTGAGGACGATGCCAACTTTGAGATCTGGGTCCACGCCACGGATCGCCTGTACGGCGAGTCCATGTGCCACCATGAGATTGTGCGCCACTTGCTTCGCTTTGAGTGCATCCTGCTCCCCTGGGGCATGTTCACCGCTGAGATAGCCATCCCATGCGATGACGCCTGGCTCGTTGAAGGTCGTCCAGAACTTTACGCGGTCGCCGAGGCGTTTGGCAACGATAGCGGCATAATCGGCGAAGTGATGCAGGTTGGTGCGGTTGGTCCAACCGCCGTTTTCATACAAGGCTTGCGGATAATCCCAATGATGCAAGGTGAGAAGCGGTTCGATGTTCGCGGCGCACAAAGCGTCCACGAGGCGGTCATAGAAATCGAGTCCGCTTGGGTTGATGCTCCCAGCTCCGAGAGGCAGAACCCGCGTCCACGAGATCGAGAAGCGATAGGCTTTCAATCCCAAACGGCGCATGAGGGCGATGTCTTCTTCCCAGCGGTAATAATGGTCACAGGCAATATCGCCTGTAGATTTATCTTCGATCTTTCCAAGCGTATGACTGAAGCGATCCCAGATCGATTCGCCTTTGCCGTCTGCGTTCCAAGCGCCTTCGATTTGGTAGGACGCGGTCGCCGCGCCCCAGAGAAAGTTGTGAGGGAATTTGTAGGTTGCCATGTGACAGGTTCCAGGTATCAGGTTTCAGGTGGTCAAGTGTTTCTTCAATACTTTTGTGATAGTCTTGTTCTTAACGCAGTTCTTCAATGCAAACGCGCTGAGCATATCGTCCAATTTTTCTTCGGAGATGTCTTTGAACAGATTCGCGTATGGCACTTGCAGGAATTGTGCGAGATAGCCGAACAGGGTGTATTGCACGAACCAGCGGCGGTCAATCTGGACTTTGAGGTTGGTCTGTGCCAAATAAGCATCGATCGCGTCTGCAGAATTTTTCAACGCCTTCGCCACGCTTCCTTTGGGCATCTCCCCTTCCCAATCGGCAGCGTCTTTCTTTGCCTTGAGAATCGGTGCGATGGTTTGCACATACTCTGAAGCTGGATCGAGATTGAACGACCCCATCGAAGCGATGTCCTTCCACGTCCACACCGCCCAGTGGACTCCCGCTGAGTCGAACACACCGAGTTGGTCGTCCAATGCGGCGACGCGATATTTGATGGCGTCGGGGTAGCCCGCGTACCACGTCCCGAACTCGCCGACAAAAATCGGCTTGCGATGTTTGAACGCGAGACGCGTCCCGCTGTGCATCCCGAACTCCGCGGCGACGATGTCGCGGTTCCAGTACATACCGTCAATGACACCAGGATACGCAGCGCCGCCACCCGTGGGCGACATGTAGTTGTGGCTTTCTACTACGATATTCTCATCGAAGGTTACATCCAGCCCGTCAAACTCACAGGCAAAGTTATCCCCTTCGACGAA
>VGOX01000047.1 GCA_016875755.1 Chloroflexota bacterium | reverse complement strand
AATCTCACCTTCCCCATTATTCAACAAAACGTTGAGCAGATCGTCACGGTCAGCGAAGCGGGCATCATCGCCGCGATGAAGTTCGTGTGGGAACGCGCGAAAATTATTATCGAGCCATCGTCCGCGGTGGCGGTTGGAGTGCTGTGGGAAAAGAAAATCGATCTGAGCGGATTGAAAATCGGCGTTATCATCAGCGGCGGCAATGTGGATGTGGGCAAACTGCCCTGGCAGTAAATTTCATCCTTCATCCTTCTGAATTCATCCTTCTTATGAACCCCATCGAAACCCTTTTACAACATAAACCCATCGCCATTGTGGATGGCGCACTTGCGACCGAGCTCGAACGGCGCGGCTGTGACCTGAACGATGATCTGTGGTCTGCACGCGTGTTGATGGAGCAGCCCGAACTCATTCGCGCGGTACATCTCGATTATTTTCATGCAGGCGCAGATTTCGCCATCACCGCCAGTTATCAAGCCACAGTCGAGGGTTTTTCGCGGCGAGGTTTGAGCCGTGATGAAGCGCTGGCGCTCATGCAAAAATCAGTGAAACTGGCGCAGGATGCCCGCGATGAATTTTGGGCGGATGAAAAAAATCACGTTGGCAAGGTGTACCCATTGGTGGCTGGCTCGGTCGGTCCGTATGGCGCGTTCCTTGCGGATGGCTCGGAATATCGCGGCGATTACAAATTGACCAAGCAGGAATTGATCGACTTTCACCGTCCGCGCGTAGAAGCGCTCATCGCCGCAGGCGCGGACCTTTTGGCTTGCGAGACCATCCCATGCCTGATCGAAGCCCAAGCATTGACCGAACTCCTGCGCGAGTTCCCGAATACGTCCGCGTGGTTTTGCTTCAGCGCGAAGGATGGCGAACATATCTCCAATGGAGAAAAAATCTCGGAGTGTGCTGCCATGCTTGAGCGAGTCCCTGAAGCGGTGGCGGTCGGAATTAATTGCACATCACCATTGCACATCCCGTCGCTGATCCGCGAGATCAAAAAGTCAACCAGCAAACCGATCATCGTGTACCCCAACTCAGGTGAGTATTACAGCGCGGTGACGAATACCTGGCACGGCGAGACTTCGTGCGAGGCGTTTGGGATGCAGTCAAAAGATTGGTTCGAGAACGGCGCGCGCATCATCGGCGGATGCTGCCGCACGACGCCCGATCACATCCGCGAGGTGAGGGCGTGGGCAAGCCAGATTCCAGGATAGAAAAATCCCCGTTCAAAAATGACGGGGATTTTAATTATCGATGAACAAATCTACCGACCGCCGCCTGTGATGTAATGTTCCAACTGCGAGATAATAAATTTCTGCACGTCCACTACTTCTTTGAGCACGTCACGCACCGAGATCAAGCCGAGCAATTCCTTGCCATCGAAAACGGGCAAGTGACGAATGTTCTTGTCGATCATCAACGCCATGCACTCTTCGAGTTCCTGGGCTGCTTCGACGTAGATGACCTTTGACGTCATGATCTCGTTGACCTTGGTGGTCTTGGCATTTTTACCTGCGAGGTCTACGCGGCGCACACAGTCACGTTCGGAGAGGATGCCCTCCACCTTGTTCCCGTTCACCACCATCAACGCGCCTGTGTTGTATTTCTCCATAAGGAGAAGCGCATCGTACACAGTGGCAGTCTGAGAGACCGAGAAAACTTCACTTCCCTTTTTACGGATCATGTCGCGCACGGTTGGCATGGCTAATCTCCTTTGTGTGAATTTTGACGAAGTATAGACAATAAACGGGAGAATGGCAAGCAGGGATTTACTTGCACAGAATGTATCGCTTCCCTTTCACCGCCAGTAACCGACAATTCGACTCCAGCCCGCACGAGGCGCACACCTTGCCATCAGGACCAACTTCCACGAGCCTGCCTTTTTGCACGAGCAATTCCAGCATGGCTTGCACTGCTGAGGGTTGGGCGTTCATCAAACGGCTGATCTCGAACAGGCTCATGCCGTCTTCTTTATTTTCCAGCAGGGATAGGAATTGGGTCAGCATAATTTTTCATCCAAAAGACCTGATATTTATCCCAACCCCAATAACAAGCCGCCTTGATAAACAAGGAAAGCCACCAGCCACGCCACTCCAGTTTGATACACAGCGGAAGTTACCGCCCAAGACGTACCAAATTCATGTTTGATCGCACCAAGTGTGGCAACGCATGGCACATACAAGAGGACAAAAACCAGCAGTGACGCCGCGCTCAACGGGGTGAAATGTTCGCGCAGTGCGCGGCTTAAAACTGTATCCTGTGCTTCGGCATCTTCGTCCACCAAATTTACACCGGGAATAATACTAAGCAGAATTTTTCCAGAATTCACAGTCGCATTTATAAAACCTACACCAATGCCTGCTAAATCTTCCCCAAATGTAGTCGGCTCAGCGACTTCCGCGCTTTCATCGGTATTGATGTAAATCTGGCTAAGCGTGCTAACTACAATTTCTTTTGCCATGAAACCAGTCACCAATGCGCCGCTGGTTTGCCAATCACCAAACCCGAGCGGAGCAAAGACAGGTGAAATCGCGCCGCTGACTTTCCCAAAATACGAATCGCGTTTGTTTTCCACACCCCACGGCAGGTTGAGCAGAATCCACATCACCAGTGACGCGAACAGGATCACCGTGCCTGCCTTGCGCACAAATTCACGCGTGTTCTCCCACATGTGGATCAGCACACTTTTCAAGGCTGGCGTGCGGTATGGCGGTAGTTCCAACACAAATGCAGACGAAGCATCAGGTTTGAGGATCGTCCGCGTGAAGACCATGCCCGCCAGCATCGCCACCACAATACCAAGCGCATACATGCCCCAAATCACCGTCCCAGCGCGAGCGCCGAAAAATGCCAAACCGAAAACAACATACACAGGCAAACGCGCCGAACACGACATAAGCGGCACGAGCAGCGCCGTCAACACTCTGTCGCGGCGGCTGGCAATCGTCCGCGTGGCGTAGATGGCGGGAACGGCGCACCCGAATCCGAGGATCATCGGGATGAAGGATTTTCCATGCAAGCCGATCACACGCATGAAGCGATCCATCACAAACGCGGCGCGGGACATGTAGCCCGAATCTTCGAGCAATGCGAGGAAGAAATACAGAATCAGCAAGCCAGGGACAAAGACCAAAACGCCTCCGACTCCGCCGATGACTGCCTCCACGACGAGGGAATGCGTCCAAGCTGGAGCAGCTATAAGATCGAGAAGAAGCGCGAACCATCCCGCAATGGGACCAGTAATGACCGCATCCGTCCAATCCAAAAATGGCGCAGAGACGTCGATCACGAGTCGGAACATCACGTACATCATCGCGAAGAAGATCGGCAAGCCAAGCCATTTGTGAGTGACGATGTCGTCAATACGGTCGGTGAGGGTGATGCGGTCGATGCTGGCGCGGTGCAGTGACTGGCGCACGACGCCGTTAATGAAACCGTAGCGGCGGTCGGCGATGAGCATATCCACGTCGTCGCCGAGCATGGATCTGAGTTTCTCCGCGCTTTGTGCCGCAAGTGAAATGACCTGCTCCCCATTTGGCATCGCACGGACTTGTTCCAAAATGTCTGCATCGGCTTCGAGCAGTTTGAGCGCCAGCCAACGTTGGGGATAGCGCGAAGTATCAAATTGAAGTTCGGAGAACGATTCGATCAGGCGGGTGATCTCACGTTCAAGTTTGCCGCCGTAATCGAGCCGGAAAAGTGTCGTTGTCATCGTCATTGCCTTGCCGCCTGTACCGCTTTCGACATCAATTCACGAATCCCCGTGCCCCGATTCGCCGTCGTAGATACGATGGGAATATCACCAAGAAATCGCGAAAGATGATCGAGATTGATTTTTGAACCATCCTTTTGCAGGTCGTCAGTCATGTTGAGCGCCATCACCACGGGCACATCCAGTTCGAGTAACTGTACCGTAAGGTACAAATTTCGCTCGAGATTGGTTGCATCCACTACATTGATGACCACATCGGGGCGGCTCTCAAGGATGAAGTCACGTGCGATGATCTCTTCGGGGGAATATGCGGTGAGGCTGTAGGTTCCAGGTAAATCCACAACGTTGACAAATGTTTCCCCGACCTTGATCCTGCCTTCTTTTTTCTCAACAGTCTTGCCAGGCCAGTTCCCCGTATGCTGCGCCAAACCCGTCAGCGCATTGAAGATGGTGGTCTTGCCTGCATTGGGGTTGCCAGCGAGCGCAATGGTGAGCTCAGTCATACAACATCCTCATGCAAAAATACTTCGATCTGCGCGGCTTCTTCGCGGCGCAATGCAAGATGATAGCCTTTGATGAAATACGCCACAGGGTCGCCAAGCGGCGCATTTCGTTCGGTCAAAATGGTTTCGCCGAGCACAATACCCATTTCCACAAAGCGGCGGCGCAGTGCGCCCGTGCCGTTCACTTTTGAGATCGTCCCCCGCTGCCCGGGGCGCAGTAAATGTAGTTGAATTGCTTGGGTCATCTTTATTTACCTTTTATATCGGTTCCACGATCACAAACTTTGCCAGTGAAAGCCCCAGTGCAACTTCCTTCTTTTCCACCCGCAGAGTCAAAGGTCCTTGCATCGGAGCAGCTTCCACAATTTCAAGCTCACGCCCGGGCAGAATGTTCCGCTCCTGCAAATATTTCAGCACATCTGTCGCTGTGGCATTGACCGCCAACACACGCACCGCTGTGCCCACTTCCACTTCGCTTAATAAGATGCCATCCAGCGGTTCGAACGAACCATCCTCCGCAGGGATCGGATTCCCACGCGGGCAAATTTCAGGATGCCCCAGAAACACGGCGAGTGCTTCGGTCACCTCGGGCGCAGTAGCATGTTCCAATGAGCAGGCATAGTCGTACACTTGCGCCCATTCGATCTTCAAATGGTCATGCAAAAAACGCTCCCATAACCGTTGACGGCGCAGCACATTACTCGCCACACCGCGTCCTTTTTTCGTCAGCGTTACGCCCTTGTACGGCTTGTGCAAAACCAACCCCTGTTCCCCCAGCCGCCGCACCATCTCATTGGCAGACACATTCGTCACACTCAAACGTTCCGCCAGACGCGCCACCGCCACCGAATTTCGGTCATCCAACTCCGCAATGGCTTTGAGATACATTTCAGTGCTTTCACTCATCGGCTTCGAATTCATAAGGCTTGCCTTTCAAAAAATGTTATGGCTAACCTTATTATCACAGGCGGGGTTAATTTTCGACATTGAAGGAAATCACAACATTTTGTGAAGGATGTCACAATGCCTCTTTCCTACGGGGACGCCTGATTCAACAAAAAACACAGACCCTGCGCTGAGGCAGAGTCTGTGAGGCGTATGCTTCCGAGTTACACCAGCATACCACTTCGTGGCACTTAGCTGGTTGAATCCAAATCTATACAGCCACCTCAAAATTAACCAAGCTATCCCAAATCTCAGTGTTCAATTCTTCACGGCGAGACTGGGCAAATTCCCAAAACAGGTTTTGCGCCCGCGTGAAGGGATAATGCAAGTTACGTGCAATATACACCGTACGACGCAGGTTCAGTCCCTTTAATTCCACTTTCTTGATGCGCCCAAAAGCAAGTCCGCGTGCTGCCACCATTTCTGAGACAAAGGCAATGCCCACGCCGCGTTCCACTGCCATTTCAATCGCTTCGGGGTTGCCAAGTTCCATTGTGACATTCAGCATATCAGGCGTAATGCCAAAATTCTTCAAACTTTGCATCACTGTATCGCACGTTCCAGACATTTCCTCCCGCATGATGATGGGCTGATCCAAAAGGTCATCGGGAGTGGCTTTGCCATATCCCGCCCACGGATGGTCTGATGAAACGATCAAATAAATGCGGTCATCAAAAAGGGGCTGACATTCCAAGTCACGCTGTTCAAAATATTTGCTCGAAACCCCCATTGGCAGGCTCTGATTGAGCAGGCGTTCAGCCACCCCTTCACGTCCCATTATTTTGACGCGCGGATGTACAGCAGGATATTCCTTCTGGAAATCGGAGAGTAGCGCAGGCAAAAGATACTTCCCAGCCGAGGTCGAGCATCCAATGAGCAACTCCCCGCCGATCTGGTGGTGGATCTCCTGAAAACCGTCCTCCAACATGCGGGCTGCTCGCAACACTTCACGAGCCATCGGCAAAATGGACTGCCCCGCCTCGCTCACTTCCACTGAACGCCCGCGGCGGACGAATAACTCCACGCCGTAGGCTTTTTCAATGGATTGAATGTTCTGGCTCACCGCAGATTGTGACATATGCAGACGTTTTGCCGCATTGCTGAAATTCTTTTCTTCTGCAGCCACAAGAAAGACTCGCAAAGTGGAAAGCTCGATCATCTTCTGCTCCAAGTCTGATAAGTGATAATGATGATTTCTTTGCATAAGCATAAGCCTTTCTCATAAGCCTGCGTAGTGAAACTTGTCAAAAAATCCGCGCATGAATGTCATGGTACACACCAAATTAAAACTGCCTGCAAGGTCTCCTCGCAGGCAGTTTTTTAGATCAAGAGCAGGGCAACCCGCCCATCAGAAATAGAGCTTCGTGACGGGTTGCCTGTATTGTTATTTGACTACGGGCAGTTCTGCTGCGATCCAACCGTTCATGCCGCCGTTGAGGTTGCGGACGTTGGTATAGCCCAGGAATTGCAGATACATCTGGGTAATAGCGCCGCGGTGACCGGAGGCACAGATCACGACGATGGGGGCAGCTTTGTCAGTGGGAAGTTGGGCGAGGTTGGCAGGCACATCGTTGACGGGGATATTGATCGCGCCGTCGATATGACCCTTGTCATCCCATTCCGCCACGGTGCGGACGTCGAGCATGAAGGGCACAGTTCCAGAGACGAGTTCGGTGTTGAAGTCAGGTGATTTGATCGAGCCGAAACCTTCGGGCAGGTTGCTCAGATAGTTATCGAGCGAGGCAAAGGCGGCTTCATTCACTTCGGGTGCTGTACCAGCAACAGGGGCGGCGGGAGCGCCTGTTTCCACCGGCAGTTCAGCTTTGATCCAGGCGTTGAGTCCACCATTGACGTTGACAACATCGGTGTAGCCGAGCAGGCGGAGAGCCATCATGCCGAGCGAGCCGCGATGACCGGATGCGCAGGTGATGACGATCTTTTGATCCTGAGCGGGAAGTTTATCGAGGTTCTTGAGCAAGTCGCGGATCGGGATGTTGATGGAGCCAGCGATGAAACCATTGGCTTCGAGTTCGGCGGGTTCGCGTACGTCCACAATGAAGGGTGGGTTTTCGACCAGCAGTTCATTGAGCTTGTCGGTCTTGATGCTGTAGAAACCAGCATCAGCAGGCAGATTGGTGAGGAAGGCAGCCATGTCGCTGACAAGACCCGCCACGGGCAGACCAGCGCCTTTCCAACCATTGAGACCGCCGTTAAGGTTGCGGACATTGGTGTAGCCCAATTCCTGCAGGTACATCTGGGCAGGGGTGCCGCGGTGACCGGTGGCACAAATAACCACTATCGCGGCATCCATATCAGCAGGTAATTTATCGAGATTGGCAGGCAGGTCATTGAGCGGAACGGATACCGCACCATCAATGTAACCGACATCATTCCATTCCGCTGTGCGGCGGACATCGAGCAGGAAGATTTCCTTGCCTTCCACTAATTCAACATTGAGCGCATCATTCTTGACGGAGCCAAAGCCGGCTGCGGGGTCAAGGTTGCTCAGGTAGTTATCAAAGTACGCCAGAACATCGGCATCCAAATCCGGAGCGCCAACCGATACGGCTTCTGCGGGCATACCTTCCACTACAGCAAATTCAGCCTTAATCCACCCATTCATGCCGCCATTTAGGTTGAATACATTGGTGTAGCCCAACATGCGCAGGGCAACCATGGCATAACCGCCGCGGTGACCGGAAGCGCACACTACCACGATCTTCTCATCCTTGCCGGGCAGTTTGTCGAGGTTCTTCATCAATTCGCGGATCTCTACATGGATCGCGCCTTCGATGTAGCCGTTGGTTTCGATCTCGGAGGTCTGGCGCACATCCACAATGAACGGCGCGTCCTCCACCAGCATCTGGTTCAGGTCGGCGGCGGTCACGGAGTAGAATTTCTGGTCGGCGGGTAGGGCGGCGACAAAGTCGGCGAACATCTGCGCCATGACGGGTTCCACGACCTCGGCAACAGGTTCTTCGGTAACAACTTCTTCGACGGCTACTTCTTCCGTTGCCACTTCTACAACGGGCTCTGCAGCCGGTGCGCCGCACGCGCTCAAGATCATGCTGAGTGCGAGAAATAGCGCAAGAAACATTTGAAACTTTTTAGACATTATGACTTCTCCTTATTGAAGTTTTTTATTTGGTAGCAAGTGCCGTTACGGCAGCTTGTGACATCCTATACATCCATCACTGGTGAAACCTATGTGGCTCTCAGGGAAGATCGGCGCATTGCGGATTCCCTCGGCATGACACGCTGTACATGCATCGCTCGCAAGATCGGCGTGACCAGCGGGCTGCGGTATAGCCGCAAGGAACATTTCCACAGGTCCGGGTGCTGAGCCTACGATCACCTTTCGGTTGGCATTCAACTCAAACGCCTGCACTTTATCGGCGGTGAGGAATATCTCAGGGTTGGTGTGGCAGGCTTCACAAGAAGCGTTCTGAGGCGTATTGCGTTGAATATTGTGCGGTGTTGTGTAGACCCAGGTCGGCAGGGAGTCGAAATTGGTCAGCAGGTTTTCGCCGTAGAACTGATAGCTTGTCGGTGCCACAGGCACATGGCGGACGGGCACAAACTTGTAGGGACGTTCTTCCGTTTGAATGGGATTGCGCCCAATGAGGAAGGTCATGTACGTGGCTTGCGTCTCGAAGAACGGATTTCCGCTCTTTTCGCTGACCGCCACATGACAGCCGTCACAACTGGTGTAGGTCACTGAATGGCAGACTTGGCAGGAAAGCGTTGTACCGCCGCCGTGCTGTGCGTGCATTTCAATTCCATCGGAGCCGTCGGCAACATCGGGGTGACAATCGGTACACTTTGGGCTTTCTTCACCGTTCAAGCGATGTTCTGCGCCAGCTGTTGCATCCGTCATGCCGTGTAATTCTGCGCCTTCGTGACACTTCACACAGTTCATACGCGCTTCGCGGAAGTGAACATCTCCGGGGAAGCCCTCATTCTTGCCGAGGAACTCATTGCCCACGCGGCTGCCATGACAAGCCGTACAAGAGCGCGTCATCGGCGGGGTCTTCTCGAACACGTGCCCTGTGAACAATCCACCGCCAACATTCTTGGGCTGGCTGACGTGGCACTCGCCGCACGAAGTATGGCAGGTGGCGCAATGGTTATTGAACATCGTGTCAAGCGCAGGGTGGTCTTCAGGCACATTTCCGTTGCGGGCATTGAGCGTCGTCCAATAGCCTGCCTGCGTACTGTGTAATGCACTCGGGTATGCGGCGGATATCTCTTCATGACACTCGGCGCAATAGACATCGGGTTGCTCGCTCGGGCTGGCAACCATACCCGCATGAGCGGAGTCTTTATCGGCAACATTCGTTCCAGAGTGGCATTCGATACAGGTCAATTCACCATGATCGGTGGCAAGGAACGCCTCACTATTTACAAGCACTTTCTCCCATGGCTCCAACGGAGCCACTTCGCCCCCTCAGCCAACCCCTTTAGATTCGGCTTCATGATCTGCCTCTTCGGGCTTGGCAGTATCAATGAGACGTTGTTTATCCGTATGGCAAGCCAGGCACTCCCCAGACTCAACTGAAGGCGTAGGCATTGCTTCCACTTCGGTTTCAGCAGGTGTCCCCGTTTCAGCGGGCATCTCCGCCTGTGCCGAACAGCTCGAAAAGAATAATCCCAACACGAGCGCGGTACCTATTAAGAAATTCTTATTCATCGCATCTCCGGTTTGTGATATATTTCACATGACGAATTTTAGCCGTTTCCCTCATGCACGATAGTGATGAAACTACTATTCCAGTATTAGACTCGCTTATGAATAAGCATAATCTGCGCAAAGAGGTCTGGCTTCGGATAAAAATACACATCCGTGGTCACTTTGAACAAGGACATCTCTCACTTGTCAGCACAGACAGTGTCCTTACAATGGGAAATGAAATCGAAAAGGAGATACCATCGTGAAAAGAATTCAACTATTCATGAGCATTCTCGTTCTGGCAAGCTTGCTCATCCACTCCCCCGTTCAGGCGCAGACATCCGTCGCAGTTGTGCATGCCGTGCTTTTTTACTCCCCAAGCTGCGGACATTGCCATTACGTCATTGAGGAAGTCTTCCCGCCGCTGTTCGAAAAATACGGCGACCAGTTGCAGATCGTCGGAGTAGATGTCACTCAAACTGAAGGGCA
>VGOX01000046.1 GCA_016875755.1 Chloroflexota bacterium | reverse complement strand
CCTTCCACTAATGGTTGGTGCAATCAACCTCCATAAGGGTCTTTCACCCTCTAGCCAACGCCCATGCTGGGCGCACATCAATAAACCCGCCTCATACGAGACGGGTTTTTATTCCCAAACTACTTCCTCTTCGGCGCGAGTCTGTTCCTGCCGTAACTCTTTGGGGTGTGAGCAGGTTTGGGCGGGCGGCGGGAGTCTTCCCGGGGGGCGCCTCTGCCGTGGCCGCCAGAAGCAGATTTCGGCGGGGCGGGAAGCGTGTAATCAAAGTTTTCGATGGTCTTTCGTTCCAATGGACTTCCCATAATGCGTTCGAGAATGCGGATCATGTCATTGTCTTCGTGAGTAACGAGAGTGTACGCGTCACCAGTGCGCTGGGCGCGGCCTGTGCGTCCGATACGGTGGATGTAGGCATCGGCGGTGTCGGGCATATCGTAATTGATGACATGCGAGATGCTTTCCACATCCAACCCGCGCGCGGCAATATCAGTGGCAACCATGATCTGATGCCTGCCATCCTTGAAGCCCTTAAGCGCAGACTGACGCTGCCCCTGCGAACGGTCACCGTGTAAACTGGTCACTTGAAAACCTGCGCGTAAAATTTGCTGCGAAACTTTTTGTGCGCGGTATTTGGTGCGCGTGAACACCAGCACTGAATTCGTGTCGGTGCGTTTGAGCAATTCGATCAACAATGCAGATTTCAAATGCGGCGGCACGGGGTACAACGCATGTGTCACTGTATGCGCTGGCTTGACAATTCCCATGGCGATTTTTTGCGGCTGTTTCAACGCCTGCTGCGCGAGCAATTCCACATCGGCGGGGAAGGTGGCAGAGAACATCATCGTCTGCCGTTTTTCAGGCACGGCTTTTACAATGCGGCGCACATCGGGCAGAAAACCCATGTCGAACATTCTATCGGCTTCATCGAGCACAAGCACTTCGATGTTCGCCATCTTTGCATATCCCTGTTGGATGAGGTCCAGCAGACGGCCCGGGCACGCCACGAGGATTTCCGCCCCGTTGCGCAATGCCTGGATTTGGGGATTCGCTCCGACTCCGCCGTAGATGGTTGTGCTCATCAGTTTGGTCCCCGCTGATAGCACTTTGATCACATCGTGGATCTGTTCTGCCAGTTCGCGCGTCGGCGTGACGATGAGTGCGCGCGCGACGTTGCGCTGTCCGCTGAGCAGTTTGTTAAGAATGGGCAGTACAAAGGCGGCGGTCTTGCCTGTGCCTGTCTGCGCCGTGCCGATCAAATCCCGTCCGCGCAAGGCGGCGGGAATGGCAGCTTCTTGAATAGGCGTGGCAACATCGTAGCCCGCTTTTTTGATTCCTACCATCAGGCGGGGATCGAGTTGAAATTGATTGAAGTTCATAGATTTCCTTGTTAGATTAAAACCACAAAGGGCACGGCCCTCAGGAAGGGGTCTTGGGTACACTTAGGGGAGTTGTGAGATAGCGCCGCACCTCGATTGATGAGATGAATGGAATCGTACTCATCAACAAGAATCCGCCCGTAGGGTGCGACGCAGGATTCGCGTGAAATAGCGCGTAAGCGCTACGAATTCATTATATCCCTGATATGGCAGGGGAGTAAGGCGGGAATATCACACATTTGGGGCTACCTGACTGTCAGCATTTTGCAATTCTGCCCGAGTTAATACCACAACTGCGACAAGAATCAGTCCGCCGCCCAGCAGGACGATGGGCAGCAGGCTTTCGCCGAACAGCCACGCTGCCAGTAAAACAGTGACGACAGGTTCGAGGGTGGAGAGCATCGCCGCATTGGTGGGGCCGATTCGTTCCAAGCCTGCGAGGAAGGTGACGACAGGGATGATGGTGGAGACGACGACAATCCCAAGAATGGCTTGCCAACCTGCGTCACTTGCAGGGAGGTGCGCACCGTTCGCGAGAGTCAGCAGTCCATACACGATGGCGGCAGAAGCGAAGATCACCGTGGAGGATTGCACCGCTGAGACATGCTTCATCACATTCGTGCCGACGATGATGTAAATGGAATAAATCAACGCAGCGGCGAGGGCGAGCAGGATGCCTGTGATCTGTCCGCCGCCGGGACCGACCGTGAGCAATGTCCCAATGAAAGCGATGACCAGCGCGATGATCTTTACGCGTTTAAATTTTTCGTGCAGAAAAATGGTGGAGAGAATTGCGACGAAGATGGGATACAGATAAAGCAGCAGTGCGACCAAGCCCGCCGAGGCATATTTGATGGCAGTGAGATACGAGAACGACTGCCCAACATATCCCAGCGCACCCATGCCCACGAGTTGCGCGAGAATCTGTCCGCGTGGAAAATGCTCCCTGCGCAGAAACAGGACTACAGTCATGAAAGCGGCGGAGATTCCGAATCGCAAAAAGAGGACGGTGAAGATGTCCATGCCGTCATCGTAGGCTAAGCGCCCAAAGATGGCGAGCGTCCCAAATGATGCGGCGGAGATGGCGATGAGCAGGATTCCGATGAGGCGTCTCATAACGGGCAAATATATCACAAATGCCCCCCGTAAATTCGCCAGCAAGCTGGCTGACTCCAAAATTAAGCAGGCACAGTGATGAGTTGCATCTGGCCTTGCCTGTGCGCAAAACCATCCCAGATCTCTTGCGGATAAATAATTTGATTTGTGCCGGGTAGCTGCTCCATGGCGAGACCAGTGTTCAGATCAATGCCCACGCGTTGATAGGCTTTGTAGGCGAGTTGGCTGCAATAAAAAGCATTGTCGGCTTCGGCGTTCAAAAAATTGAGATTGTACGGTTTGCCACGCTGCGCGAGCACATACGATGCAATTGCAGTGCGCATGCGAACTTCATCGTCCTTTGAAAACCCCAATACTTCCAACGGCGAAACCACACCGTAAAACGTATCGAACAAAAGTCCGCGCTGGCGTGCCATGCGCTCGGTATTCCAATGCCCATTGGGCACAGTGAAGGCAATCACTCCGCGTGCGCCTGCTTCGACACAACGACCATGTGGACCGACATAGATCGCCACATGGTCCACATCACCCGGCACGAGCCGCCCGATCAACCGCCAAAATTCCCCGGGCAGAATATCGGGCTTGCCATTCATGGTGCAAATAATATCGCCCGTTTGCACAGGCGTTCCATTAATTTGATAGGTATGAATCATTGTATCCATTATACGAAGAATCTCGTCACAAAGTTTCAGTCGTTCAGCTTAAGAATGACTGTAAAAAATCACGAATTTCACTCGCTGTTTGATTCCATGTTGGCTGACGTTTATAACGACTTCGCGCTGCAATACTCATCTGGATGAGAAGATCGCGCCTCTCATTCATACCCTGTAGCTTGGTCGCCAGCGAGTGAGCATCTCCCGGCTGGATGAGAAATCCCGTAACGCCGTCTTCGATGACTTCACTTGCCGCGCCAAGTGTCGTCCCAATTGCGGGCAGACCAAAACCCATCCCTTCGAGATAGACAATGCCGAAACCTTCGTAGGATGATGGAACGACGAGGATGTGGGCGGCTTTGAGTTTTTCGATGAGCGGTTGGTTATTGAGTGAACCGTGAAAATGAACGACGGACGATAGACCATTGACCATGACGAAGTCCTGCATTTGTTTGGCGTAGGTGGGGTCAGTGGTGAGCGAGCCGACGATATCAAGGATGAAGGATGAAGGATGAAGGATGGTGAGAGCCTGTAGAAGTGTATGCAGCCCTTTGCGCTCCATGACGTTGCCCAGAAAGAGGATGTGTAGTGGTAGTTTCTCAGCGCGTGTAATTATTTCTTCTTCTGAAATTGCTTCTCCAAACCTGTCCGTTGGCGGGAACGCTACCACGGACGGCTTGCCATGATCCATTAACCCATTAACCACGCCCTTTGTCGTCTGTGAATTGAAAATGAAACCGTCTACACTATGTAGGTATTTCCTTTCGATGATTCGATAAAAATCATTCTGCCATTTTGGGCGGAGTTCAGAACAGCGGAGATGATGGATAAGGCTGATAATAGGGTAGGGGTGCGGACGTCGATTTGCGGCGATGAGGGAAGGGTGGTTGAGTTCGTCTTGAATCAAAACATCGAATTTACCGCCAGATGGGGATTGCTTCGCTGCACTCGCAATGACATTGTAGAAATTGTCCGTTAAATGCGCGGCGTAATTCCGCCACGGAAGCGAGATGATTTCCACCGTATCACCCTGCGCGCGAAGGTAGTCCACGAGCATGCGGTCATAGAGATAGCCGCCGCTGAGGGTGTCGAGCGAGCCGTAGATGAGAAGTCCTAATTTCATGTTGAAGATTACAGGTTGAAGGCGTTGAACCTTCAACTTTCAACTTGCCAACCTTTCAACCCGATACGCCGCCCATGCGTTTTCGTGTTCCCAAAGGACGACCTTTAAGCCAGTAATATTCTTCGCTTTGATTTTTTCGTTCAGTGTCACCGCCAGAATCCGCGCGAAATGCTCAATGGACGGGTTCAAGCCCGCGAATTCGGGTTTTTCGTTGATTATTTGTTCCTTGTAATAGCCAACCACATCGTCGAGGTGCTTTTCCACATCTACAATGTCTACGAGATAGCCGTGCAGGTCGAGGTCACTGCCTTCGAGTTGCAGTTCAAGGATGTAATGATGCGAGTTTGGGAAATTCTCCGGGCCCCAATCACCGCCGATCAAAAAATGGCGTGCAATGAAGTCCCGCCGTACTCCGAGTGTGTACATAAATCGATTCTCCTTATGAATGAAGACTTTTTTCTAGCGATGATTTGAGATTGTATTCGACCAGCCCAAAGGTATCCTTGTCTGAAAGAACGATGAGCGTGTCTCCTGCGTGGAGTGTGATGCCGCCGCTCGGCATGATGAACTCGTTCTCACGCGCAATGAGGATGATGAGAAATTCCTGCGGGAGGTTCATTTCCACGATGGTTCTGCCGTCCATGAACGAGCCTGCCTGAATGGCAAGTTCCTTTAACTCGTTCTTGAATCCGCTGACGGGAGTGAATTCTATCGGATAGATCGGCTTTTTGACCACGGGTACATCAACGCCAAGCCATTTGGCAGCGTATGGGATGGTGGCGCCTTGCAGGAGAGCGGATGTTAGCACCACGAAGAAGACAATGTTGAAGATGGCATCAGCCTGTGACAGTCCAGCCAGAAGCGGGTAGGTGGCGAGAATGATGGGAACGGCGCCACGAAGTCCCACCCAGGAGAGGAAAGCTTTTTCCTTGAAGGTGAAGTTTGTCGGGAGGAGGGTGAGGAAAATACTGATCGGGCGTGCAAGGAAGATCAATGAAGCGGCGACCAGCAGTCCCGTAGTGATGATCGGTGGAATTTCCGAGGGGAAAACCAGCAGACCCAGCGTCAAAAACATGGTGATCTGCATCAGCCATGCCGCCCCGTCATGAAAACGGATGACACTGCGGCGATGCACGAAGTCCTGATGCCCTGCCACGATGCCTGCCAGATAGACGGCGAGAAATCCGTTTCCATACAAGGTGTTGGTAACACTGTACGCAAGAAAGACGATCGAAAGGGTTAGAACGGGATACAGCCCATCGAACCCGAGCCCGATGCGGTTGGCGAGAAAGACCAGCAGTTTTCCAAAGAAAAATCCGCACAGCGCGCCGACGATGATCTGCAAAAAGAATGTACCGATCAGATCAGTGACTTGAGTTTCTGGCTGTGTCAATAATTGGATCATGCCGACGGTGAGGAAGACTGCCATTGGGTCGTTGCTGCCTGACTCAAGTTCGAGCAGGGGGCGTAGTTTGCCTTTTAGCCCCAAGCTTTTTGAACGCAGAATTGAAAAGACCGCCGCCGCATCAGTGGAGGAAACGATCGCGCCGAGCAGTAACCCTTGTAATAACGTAAAGCCTAAAAGATATTGCGCTGTAATGCCCACTACAAGCGTTGTGATAAAGACCCCGAGCGTGGAAAGGACTATGCCGTATTTTAAAACAGGACGTACATCTTTCCATTGCGTATCGAGTCCGCCAGCAAACAAAATAAAGTTTAATGCCACGATGCCGATAAATTGCGTCAGACTTGGGTCATCGAAATAAATGCCGCCGGGTCCATCTGATCCAGCCAACATGCCAATGCCGAGAAACAGGAGCAGCGCGGGAATCCCTGAACGATCAGAAATCTTGCTTACCAATACGCTGACAAGCAAAAGCCCCGCAGCTATGATCAGGATGACTTCAAACGACATCCCGCACCTTTACTGGCCGCATAATGAGTTGACCGTTTTTTCGCATGATCGGCAGGGCAAAATTAAATGCGTTGATGCGCGAACAATAATCAAGGTCAGCTTTTGGGAATTGCGGATGGTCAGGCATGTGCTCAAGCGCATCGCGTGATGCATACACGCGGCGGATATATTCCTGCGCCTCTGTTTCCTGACCCTTCATCGGGCTCAGGGCGGCGCCCGTAAACTGGTTCTCTAAAAAGTCGGCACAGGCGACATCCTCATCATTTCCAAACCCGCCCGTGATGACAAAGGTGATTTCGTTGGGATTTAATTTATGAACATAGTCCATCGTCCCCTGTGCAACGACGAAACTCGTTGCAAGCATCACCTCTGCATTGACGCAGCGCACTGCGCCCTGCGTCCCTGCCCCTGTGCGTTGGACAAGCGTAATGCCCGTCAGGTCATGTTCAAGGATGCGGGTGGGGGAGTTACCGAAGTCAAAACCTTCGGGCGGAAGTCCGCCTACTTCGCCCATGGCTTTTGCGTTGGGAAGTTGCGCTTTCAGATCCAGCGCTTCCTGCACACCGCTGACGAGATGGATCTGTTTTGCGCCGCGTGAGAAGGCGTACGCCGCCGTGGAAAACGCCCGCAGTACGTCAATGATCAGGACGATGCCTGTTGCGGTGTGACAGTTATCGAGGGTGAGGCGATTGAATTTCATAATTGAATACCACCTGTATCGTCTCATGCGGACTCTCATCCAGCAGTTGATAGGCTTTTTCTGCATCGTTGATCGAAAAGCGATGCGTGATCCACTTCTCTGGTTTTATGCGTTCCAACGCCTGCCATGCCACCTCAAATCGACGGGACTTGTCCCAGCGTCCCGATAGCTCAGGCGAAATGGTGCTGACCTGCGAAGAGATGAGTCTGATGCGTGAGCGGTGGAATGCGCCGCCGAGGTCGATCTCAGTGCGTTTTTGTCCATACCATGAGCCGATGACGATGCGTCCGCTGAAAGCTGTATGTGCAATTGCATCATTCAATGCGGAAGGGGCGCCAGTGATCTCGTAAACAAGGTCGAAAGTTGAAGGGTGCAGGTTGAAGGGAGAAAGACATTCGACCTGCGACTTGTGACCCTTGGCTTTTAACGCCTCTTTTCGCAGTTCAAATTGATCCACAACTGTCAATTTCTCCAACGGAAACTCGCTCAATAAAGAAGCGGTCAACAACCCAATAATTCCCTGCCCCAGAACTAAAACGCGCTCACCGAGAATGGGAGCGCCGTCTTGCACGAGGTTTACTGCTGTTTCCATGTTTGGAAGGAAGCTCACGTTTTCGGGGGAAAGGGAATGGGGAACAGGAAATAGATATTCGGCTTTGGTAACAAAATGAGATGTGTGCGGTTGAAATGAAAAGACCAAACGGTTTTCCCATTCCCTATTCACTTCTTTTCCTATTTCCTTCACCCTTCCCACACACGCATACCCATACGCCAACGGATATGCCAACTCACTACTGACCGCATCATGCGCATCCGTCAACTGCGGGAACTGACCGCAATAGACAAGCATCTCCGTCCCTGCGCTGATGGCGGAGCAGATGGTTTCCACAAGAACCTCATCACCTTGAATTTCTGGCAAAGATGTTTCGCGGATCTCAACCTGCTTTGGCGCGGTAAAAAAGAGTGTCTTCGCTTTGTACATGGGCGAAGTTTAACATAGAATACCCACGGTCAAAAATTGTGCCTCCGCTTTCTAAAAACGCAATTTTTGACCGTGGGTATAAAAGGCGGCGGCTCCTTTTGAGAACCGCAGCTTGTCTGTTTCGAAATTATTTCTTCATCCCAGGCCGCAGGGGATAATCAGGCGTGTCACGCCGAAACTCATATTGCTGGATGATGGCTTCGATCAACTCCTGCTGTTCCGTTGGAGCTTCCTTGAATTCAAACCCCACATTGAAGAACTGCGGGCTAAGATCCTGCTCGCACCACACTACACGGGCAGGCAGGGTCATACGCAAGGCCTTGATGTTTGGCAGTTCGGGAATCTCCAGTGAAAGCGTGATCTCGGTATCTTTCGGATATGTCCGCTCACTAATGATCATCGCACCCTGCAGGGTCAGGTCGCCGAGGTAACCAAGCAAAAAGCCGCCATACAGGTCAAAGACCTGAGTGTAGGCCATCAGACTTTTGCGTTCTTGTTTGCGTCGTTCTCTCATGGGTAATTTTCCAATTACCCCAAGCGTACAAGCCTCCGCGATAAAATTTCATTGCTGTTTTATGGTATAAATGCGCCATGCGTTGGATATACCTTTCCCCCCATCTCGATGACGCTGCCCTCTCTGCAGGCGGCTGGATCTATGACCAGGTTCAAGCGGGCAACCCTGTCGAAATTTGGACCATCATGTGCGGTGTGCCACCCACCACCGAACTTTCGCCCTTTGCGCAGGTGCTGCATTATCAATGGGGCATGGAAACCGCGGAGCAGGTCGTCCACGGGCGGCGGCAGGAGGATATCAATGCTGCCAACATTCTCGGCGCAGTCACACAGCATTTCGATTTTCTCGATTGCATCTACCGTCAGGGCAAAGAAGGGCAGTGGTTGTATGGTGATATTTTTGTGGACCCGTTCCCCGACGAAGAGGATTTGCCCACCCGTATTGCCGAAACCATTTCCGCCCGCCTCAAACCAGACGACAAGCTGCTCTGTCAATTTGGCATTGGACGACACGTGGACCATGTCCTCGCCCGCCGCGCGGCGGAATTGCTCGGCCGCCCCCTGCATTACGTGGCAGATGTTCCCTACCTGTTCAATTTTCCCGAACAGCTCCTTCCGCACACTGAAGGGATGATAGAAACTGTTGAACGGGTCAGCGAAGCAGGCTTGGCGGTATGGCAGGAGGCGGTCGGAGCGTATGCGTCCCAGATCTCTTTCCTGTTCGAGAGTCCAGAGGCGATGCGTGAAAGAATTCGTCAATATTGGGCTGAAAAAGAGGGCTTACACATCTGGAAGCTTGACTAGACAAATCGGCCAGTACTTTTAGACCTTGAAGCCAGCCCTGAATCATGATATAGTATCCGCGATTTTCCGGACGAAACCACCGGAAATTTTTTATCATTGCATCTCTTTCGGGGATGCAAAATTCTATTTAGCAGGACAATACAATGCCAACCAATTTCCTTACCAAAGAGGGTTTTGAAAAATTACAAGAGGAACTGGATCATCTGCGTACCACCAAGCGACAGGAAGTTGCCGCTCGTTTGCACGAGGCAATGGAAGGTGGGGAGTTGATCGAGAACGCTGAATACGAAGCCGCCAAGAACGAGCAGGCTTTTGTGGAAGGCCGTATTCAGGAACTGGATCTTTTGCTTGCTACCGCACAAATCATCGAAGAGAACGGCAAAGGAAAAAAACACGATACGATTCAGGTCGGCTCCAAGGTGACGATCAAAGAAGGCAACTTCGAAGCCGAAACCTTTATCATTGTCGGTGCGGCGGAAGCCAACCCGCGCGAAGGCAAGATCTCGAACGAATCGCCGATCGGAAAAGCCATCCTTGGCCATAAAGCGGGCGAGACCGTAAAGGTGGAAACCCCCGGCGGCACCTATAACGTAAAGATCCTCAAAGTCGGCTAATCAGGACGCGCCCAATTCCCCGCGTCCAATTTGCATTGGACGCGGTTTTTTTTATCCCCATTCCCAGCTCCTTCCTTCAACCTAAGGAAGGGGTAGTGAAGGAAATACCATGGCAGAATACAACTCCCTTGAAAAGATCAGATTGCAGAAAGTGGAGGAACTCCGTGCCGAAGGCGTGGAGCCGTACCCTACACGCGCCCAGCGCACGCATACCAGCGCGCAAGCCATCGCCGAATTTGAAGCGGACGAAACCCGCGAAGTGAAAGCCACCCTGGCAGGACGCATCCGCTCGATGCGCCCAAAGGGGAAACTCACCTTTGCCCACATTGAAGATGGCGCAGGCAAGGTGCAGTTGTTCATGCGCGTGAATGAAGTGGGTGAAGCCAATCTGGACTTTTTCAACAGGATGTTCGACCTTGGTGACTTTGTCGAAGCGACGGGCGTGATGTTCCGCACCAAGGCTGGAGAAGTCTCGCTTCATGTCCATACCTTCAAGCTGCTCGCCAAATCCATTACACCTCTCCCCGCTGACAAAGACGTGACGCAGGAAGACGGCACTGTTGTCCGTCACGCCACGTTGGAAGACCCCGAGATCCGCGCACGCCAACGCTATGCCGACCTCGCAGTCAACCCTGATGTGCGTGAGACATTCCGCAAGCGTGCAAAGCTTGTCAAATCCTTGCGGACTTTTCTCGACGACCACGATTTCCTTGAAGTGGAAACGCCCATCCTTCAGCCGTTGTATGGCGGTGCGGCGGCACGTCCGTTCGTGACACATCACAA
>VGOX01000045.1 GCA_016875755.1 Chloroflexota bacterium | reverse complement strand
CAGCCACAAGAACTGCCCCGCCAATGATATTTCCAATAGTAACAGGAATCAGGTTATTGATAAAGAAACCCTGCCACGTCAGCGCGTCCAAATTTGCCACCTTATCACCGACTTTTGCCATATATTCAGGGTCAAATCCTTTTACCAGCAGGGCATATGGAATAAAGTACATATTGGCAATGCTGTGCTCGAACCCGGCTGCCACAAAAGCAGTAATCGGGAAGATGATCGAGACGATCTTATCCAGTGTGGTTCGGGCGCTATAGGTCAGCCACACAGCAAGACAGACAAGTGCGTTACACAGAACGCCCAGTGCCACTGCCTGAACAAAATCGAGGTCGCATTTTCCAACTGCGATACGCAATGCGGTAATTCCGATCGCATCTGAACCGAAGGTGTATTGCTTTGTAAAGAACATCAAAATGGCAGTTCCGATGGAACCGAGGAAATTGCCAAAATACACGATCGTCCAATTCCGAAGCAGAGCACGCCCTGTCACCTTGCCGCTCGCCCATGCCATGACGATCAGATTGTTACCAGTGAACAATTCCGCGCCGCCCACCACAACCAGGATAAGGCCAAGGCAGAAGGCCAGACCCGCCAATAGGCGGGTAGTGCCGTATGGAAGACCTGTCGTATACGCCACTGCCCCGCTCGCATCGGTGACAGACATACCACCCGCCGCAACAGTGGTGGAAAAGATCGCTCCAAGGGCAATGAAAGCACCAGCAAGAATGGACAGCATCAACATGGTGAAGGCTGGCATTTCCGCCTTGCGGACACCAAGATACTCGGCTCGGGTCGCCATTTCAGCAGGCAACAATGAGTCAATTCGAATTTCAGTCACAGGCTTAGCCCTTCCTTTGGGTTATGACTTTTTTCACAACTCAAAGTATATCAAACATAACTGGAACAGGTTGGTAAGCAATGGAAAGTAGATGATACTAATCGGAGGTTTTACCGGTTCTTCTTTTGGCAAGCACAGATCCAATGCCTGCTGCAAGTAATGCGGCAAGGACGATTATTCCCACAACCAAACCGCCGCTTTGCATTGAAAAAGGCGCGACGGGCAGCGGTGTTGCCGTCGCTGTGGCGGTTGGCGAGGCTGTCAAAGTAGCAGTAGAAGTGGGCGGCGCTGTTGCAGTGAAAGTAGGTGTTGGGGTTGGTGTCTCGGTTGCGGCAGGTTGAACAAGCAGGGTTTGCCCTTCAAAAATCTCATCGGTACCAAGGCGGTTTAGGGTTTTCAAGGTTTCGATCGTGGTTCCGTACGCCAGTGCAATACTCCATAAAGCGTCCCCTTTTCGGACTACATGAAAATTCTCGCCATTCTCTTGAGGAGTACTTACGATCACAAATACGGCTTCGGTACCCCGGGCGCCTGCCGTGGAAATGACAAATTGACCTGGAATTTCAGGGGTCGCGGTCGGCAGGGAGGGATCGACTTGCGCACCAAGATCCAAAACGTAATAGGTCACACCATTGGAAACCGCCACGCCAACACCAACCTCTTGAAAGTCGGCGGATAGCATGGCGCTGCGCTGCGTTGGGCTATCACTCCAAAAATCGACCACACCTGCAGGCGTAAGGCCAATCCCGGATTGAATTAGTTCAGAAAAAGTACCGCCCAATGAAAGGTCGCCTGCCACGGCATAACCCGCATCGAGTGCGCGTTGATACGGGCGCTTTCCGTCCGCGCTGAATTGCGTCAACACACCTGTGCCTGCAATATACTCTGCATGGGTTTGGGCAGTGCGCATCAGGGTCGCATCTGCTTGAAGCGGCGGCAAAGAGTTCGAAGCGCGCAAGACATTAACTTCTGAGATCAACTCTTGGGCAGAGCGGTTGGGAGAAAAATGCCCGGGCTGGGCACCCGCCTGCATGGACGGAGACAGGCTCAAGGTCAGGAAAAGAAGCGGGAGGACTATCCAGTAAGCAAATCGTTTCATGTCAAAAATTATACCGAATCAGGCAGGTTCCACCTTTCCAAAAAAAACCAGTTCGGGTAAGATTATATATAATATATAATCCATCAGGAGATAGTCTTATGCCCGGATTTACCCCAGGTCGCCGCTATCAACCACCGTTCATGCCGTTCCAACGCCAGCCGTTCAAAAAACGCGTGCTGGCAAAGATCGAGCTGGCAGTAAAAAGCCCGCTTTTCGGATGCCGCATGTGCGGCAATTGCCTTCTACAAGAGACGGCTTTCATCTGCCCGATGGAATGCCCAAAGGGTTTGCGCAACGGACCCTGCGGCGGGTCGACTCCTGAAAAATGTTATGTGGACGAATCTCGTCCGTGTATTTGGTACAAGATTTACGAACGGTCATTCAAACTTGGTCGCGAAGCATTATTACTTGAAGTGCTGCCACCCATGGATTGGAAAAAAGCAGGGACAGACTCTTGGGGTGACGTATTTGAACAGGCGGGCAAAATTGGATTAAAAACCATCGCCTCGGGTCTGACTTCGGGGAAGCCTGATTCTGTTTCTCAAACTTTGGATGCCATCTTTCGGCCTGTACGCCAACCCGATTGGTGGCAGGGTGACGCCGAGTATCACGCGCCAAAATATGACGAACCCGTATCCGAATTGGAACGCAGATTGAAAGCGGGGGAATTCGTCGTTGCCGCGGAGGTCACCCCGCCCCTCTCGATCAATACTGATAAATTCAAACAGAATATCGAAATGCTCAAGCCGTATGTGGCGGCGCTCAACTTCACCGACAGCGCATCGGCGATTCCGCGTATGTCATCGGTGGCGTGCAGCAAGATTGCATTGGACTTGGGCGCCGACCCCGTGATGCAGATCACAGGGCGCGACCACACCCGCATCAGTATGCAATCGAGCGTGATGGGCGCCTCTGCGTTGGGTGTGCGCAACATCCTTTGTTTAACAGGCGATAGCATGTCACTGGGACCTGGCCCGCAGGGGCGCATGGATATTGTCGATTTGGACGGAATTCAAATGCTGTGGGTCCTGCGTCGGTTAAGGGATGAAGCGAAATATCTCGACGGGCGCGAGATCAAAACTCCACCGAAGTATTTTCTCGGCGCGGCGGCTTCGCCATTTGCGTCCAATATGAAATTTCAGGCATTGCGCGAGCAGAAGAAGGTCAATGCGGGGGCGCAGTTCTTCCAAACCAATGTCGTCTTCGATGCAGATGCGCTCGATGAATGGCTGAATGAAATCGCGAAACGGGATATTCTGGACAAAGTGTATATTTTGATCGGCATTACCCCCTTGAAGAATTTCAAAACCGCCGCCTATATGGACAAGAAAATCCCTGGCGTGTTTGTGCCAGAGAAAATTCTAAAACGCATGGAAACTGCCAAAGAAAAAGGCGGCGAACAGGAAGAAGGTTTACAGATCGCGCTGGAGTTGGTGGAGAAAGTAAAGACCAAGCAAGGCGTGAGCGGCATTCACCTGATGGCAGTCGGCTGGGAAGAGATCGTGCCGCGCATCGTCATGGAGGCGGGGTTGGAGAAATCCTCCGACCAAAGCATGAATATCTCTTCGACAACATCTTTGACCGCCTGATTCACTTCATCGCTAACAGACGCACCCATTTCAACAGATTTCGACTGAATACCAAGCAAGGCGACTTCACAATTTAATTCCAAGGTCAAATAGCGCGTCAGCATGGACAACGGTAAACTATGCGTGGATGCGCTGATTCCATCGATCTGTTCCATTGGAATGAGAGCAATAGTCCCTGCTTCTTCCCCCATATCAGCAGCATCGATCAGTAAAACGAAATCGGGGGAAAATTTCCTCAATGCTCCTGTGGCGTTTTCGGGGGCGTGTCCGCCTTCAATAACCAACAAGTTTGCATTATTGCCTATGCGCACATGCAAATACTGAGCGACAAGCATTCCCGCCGCATCGTCGCCGCGCATCTCGTTGCCGATGCCGACGATTGCAATGCGCTTGTTTTCACTTGTGCTCTGATTCAGCAGGCGGCTTAGAGATGTTTTCCAGCATTTCACGGACATCTTCTTCCTTTCCGTAATACACCAAAAATTCTTCCTTGTTCAATGCGGCGTGTTCCCAATCTTTATTGGACATGCCCATGCATTTGAAGCGGCAATTCAAGGCGCATTGTCCGCAGTAGACACAGCGGTCCATGTGATATTTCAGGACAAAGCGTTTGGCAGCGCGGTCAATTGTCACCAACTCGATGGCTTTGGATGGACAGTCCTTTACGCACAGGCAGCAACCTGTACATTTCGCAGGGTCGTAGTAGAGGTTTCCGCGAAATCGTTCGGGGGTGGGGTTCTTTTCGAAAGGATATAACTGGGTACTGTTCTTCTTGAAGAACGAAGCCAGAATATCCGTGAACATGGTTCCAAATTTCATGGCATAAAACCTTTCCACAAAATGGTAACGAGAATCTGCGCCAGCACCAGAATGGCACCAAAGCGCCACCATAAACCAACAGTCTGGTCGATACGCAGGCGGGTCAGCAGGGATTGCAGGATCGACATAAAGAAAAGCAAGATGATGGTCTTGATAAGGAATGAGCCGATGCCATTCAATCCGCCGAGATAGAACGACGAAACCAGTGTAAGACCGATAACCAACTCGGCGGATTTTGCCAGATGGAACATCATCAAACCGCGTCCGCTGTATTCGGTCAGCGCGCCTGCGATAATTTCTGTCTCTGCTTCGGGGGCATCAAAGGGCGGGAGTTCCAGTTTGCCCATCAAGCCGATGACCGCCACGATAAACCCAATGGGCTGAGTAAGAATCAGCCAGTGATTTTGGGCATATCCATTGATCTCGCTGATCTGCCAACTGCCCGCAACAAGCGCAGGACCAAGCAACGCCAGCAGGAACGGCGCTTCGTATGCGAATAACTGCGTCAACGTGCGGGTGGCACCGATGAGCGAGAAGCGACTGGTGGTGTTCCAACCCGCCAAGCCGATGCACATCGTCGGCAGGCTGAGCAGGTAGATGGTGATGACCAGGTCACCCGTCAGGCTGTGAGGCGGGGCGAGTCCGAACAATGGGACGTACAGTGCCGCCGTCAACGCTCCTGCCAGCGCGAAGATGGGCAATCCAAAGAACAGGTAGGGATTGATGATGGCGGGCTTGATCTGTTCTTTTGCAAGCAGTTTGACTGCATCCGCAAACGGCTGAAACCAGCGCGGACCAACGCGATTTTGAAAACGCGCAACCAGCTTACGGTCGATCCATTCGTAGAACATGCCTGCCAGAATGAGGGTGATGCCCGCAGGGAAAATCAACAGTGTGACAATTGAAGTAAGCGTGTTCATCGGCTGTAATACTCGATTCCATATTCGCGCAGGCGTTTCCATGACCAATTTTCGCTGGTCCTGGAATCCTCTACGGTAACAACACGGTCATTGCAGGAAAAGCACGGGTCCATGCCTGCGATCAACATCGGCACATCCGCCAATTGACGACCGACCGCTTTTTCCAACACGGAGACCCAGTTACACAAACTCGGCGTGCGGACGTGAACGCGGACGGGGATTTCACCGCCATTGCTTTTAATATAGTAGAACAATTCTCCGCGCGGCGCTTCGACACGGGCAACTGTTTCACCTGCTGGAATTTTGCGCGGCATTCGCGCCGTGAGCGGACCTTCGGGCATGTTATCCAAAATGGAACGCATGGCAAAACAGCTGACCAGCAATTCCTTCAAACGCACAACGCAGCGTGCCTCCAGATCTCCGTTCGTTTCGGTGACGAGACTGACGGGGTAACGGACATAGGCACCATACGGCGCTTCGATGCGGACATCACGCGCCACACCCGATGCACGAGCAGTGGGACCGAGCAAGCCAAAGCGCTCTGCTTCGGGCGCGGTGATCGTGCCGATGCCGCGCGTACGGTTGAGGAACATCGCATCGGTGGTGACCACTTCAAGGTAGTGGCGGATGCGCGTCTCCAGATAGGTAAGCCCTTCCTTGATGGCTTTCGATTGTTCGTCGCCGATCTCACACTTCACGCCGCCCAACACATTGGCAGAATAATTCACACGGTTGCCTGTGATCTGCTCAAGCAGATTCATTACGGTTTCGCGGTCACGCCATGAGTACATGAAAAGCGTATCAAAACCTGCCTCATGCGCAGTGACGCCAAGCCAGAGCAAATGACTGTGAACACGCTCCAACCCCGCCACTAGTTCGCGGATGGCTTGCGCGCGGGCAGGGACTTCGACTTTCGCTAACTGCTCCACACCCATGCTGAACGCCATCGCGTGCGTATGCGAGCAGATGCCGCACACACGCTCGAAGAGATATAAATTCTCGACCCAACTTCGGCTCTCGGTGGCTTTTTCGATTCCGCGGTGAGCGTAGCCTAAACGCATCTTTGCGGCTGTGACGATCTCGCCATCCACCGTGAACGAAAAATGACCTGGCTCTTTCAACGCGGGGTGTTGCGGACCGATCGGCACGACAAAGGTATTCTCGCCCACCCGCCCAGGTTCGGGCATTTGGTCCGCATGACTCACTTCCATTGCTTTCGCCTGCTCAATTGTAAAATCCACGCGTTGCGGATACACATCGGGTGGCCAGTCTTCGGGCAGGAAGAGATGGTCCGTAACAGCCAATCCATCCACTTTGATGCCAAACATTTCCTTGATCTCGCGCTCGAAAAATGTCGCAGGCGGGATAATGTCGGCAATGGTGGGAACCACCGCACCCGCACGCGGCAGGCGGACTCGCAGTGACGTGATAGCGGGTCCATTGCAGAAGTGATACAACGCTTCCAGCTGACCTGCCTCCACGCCCATGTCCATGCCTGTGATGGCGGATAGATAGCCCCACTTCGCCTCATGCAATGCAGATGCCGCCTCATGCAGCGCTTCAGGCTGGATCACCACATCCAAACGGTTTTCTTCGGGACGGATGGTCTCTTTGTTCCACGGCGCAAGCAATTGCTCCGCGGTCTGTAATTTTTGTTCAGTGCTCATGAAGATACCTCTCCCGTCATTTTCGGTTTTGCAACAGGACGCGGCGCTCCGCCTTGCAACTGCCCCAGCAGTTGGATGATGCCGTCAATGATGGCTTCAGGACGCGGCGGACAGCCAGGCACGAACACATCCACTGGGATGACTTCATCCACCGAACCGCCGACGTTGTAACAACCGTCGAAGACACCGCCCGAAATACTGCACGCCCCGACCGAGATCACAAACTTCGGTTCAGGCATCTGCTCGTAGGTGCGGATCAAGCGTTCGCGCGCCTGACGCGTCACAGGTCCCGTCACCAGCAAAACATCCGCATGGCGCGGGCTGCCGTGCAGTTTGATGCCGAAGCGTTCCACATCGTAGCGCGGCGTGAGCGTGGCAAGGATCTCGATATCACAGCCGTTGCATGAGCCGCTGTTGAAGTGAATCGCCCCGATGGAATTCATCCGCGCCCATGTGCGGACTTTGTTCATGGTTTGTTTCCAAAGGCTGGGTTTGTTATTCATCGTTTCACCATTCCTATCCTAAAATCAACGCGATCAGTGCCAGAATCAAACCGAGTAAATACACGATGGTCACATTCGAAAGGTCGCTGCTGCCGATCATGATGACGCCAAGATGCAGCACCGCGAAGAACAACGCGATCACAAAGAATTGACGATAGCCAGGCGCGGCGGGCAATGGGTCGTGGTCTTCGCCGCTGGCATACGCTTCAGATTTGAATTGGGACTCGCTTCCCTTGGCAGAGAACAAGCGTCCCAGCCCAGAGATCGCCGAAGCCGCCAACGCATACACCACAAAAGCGATCAATGGAGTAAGTAAAAGTTCAGCCATATCAACTCCCGAACATCACGAGCAAACTCTCAGCAGCAGGCAGGGTGATCCACTCCATCCACTGCGGGACAAAGCCCAGAACAACGATCATGACCAGCATCACCACCATCGGCAGGGCAAGCGCAAACGGCACAGACTTGCCCGCCAACACCTGCTCGGATGGCAATTTGCGATACATCACATTTATCAGCGGCGCATAATACGCCAGCGACAAAACACTGTTCAACGCCATGAAGATCATCAAGCCGATGATCCAGCCCTCTCCCGTTTCAAAACCCGCCACAAAGATCTGCCACTTCGACATAAACCCAGCCAGCGGTGGAAGTCCGCCAAGGCTGAGCACGGCAATACTCAACCCCAGCGCAGGCAGCGGATATTTCTGCGCCGCGCCCGCCATGTCGCTGATCATCAATGGCTGGTGCAGATCGTTCTGCAAATACATCGCATAGATCAACGCACCTACTGCAAGGAACGCGAGCCCCTTCATTAGCATGTGCGCGAACAAATGAAAGAATGCGCCCTGCGCGCCAAGCGCAATTCTTGAAACCAGCGCAATGCCAAGCCCCATCAGCATATACCCCACATGGCTCAAGCTCGAAAACGCCAGCATCCGTTTCACGGTGGTTTGACGCAGCGCCAGCAGATTGCCATACAAAAAATTCAACGCGCCAAACAGGAGGAAGATGATGCCCCACGAAATCGCGAAACCCGTCAACGCGGAGAGCGCGCGCAGCATGGCGATCAGCCCAACTTCGATGACGACGCCCGAAAGCATCGCACTGATTCCACTTGGCGCTTGCGAATGGGCGTCAGGCAGCCAGGTATGGAGCGGGACAAATGCCACTTTGACTCCGAAGCCGATGATGAACAGCGCGCCCGCACTAAGCCACGTCAGGCGGTTCCCATCGGACCTCAAAACTGCTTCGCGGACTTCGAGCAGGTCCAACGTCCCAGCATTGGCAAGGACGAGCGAGATGCCCACCAGAACGAGCACCGTCCCCACCGCGCTTTGGACAAGATATTTCATGCCCGCTTCCAACGACGCGGCTTGCTCGCGATAAAACGCCACCAGCAAATATGATGAAATCGCCATCGCTTCGAACCAGACCCACAGGTTGAACAAGTCGCCTGCGCAGGTCAGCCCGATCATCAAACCGATCATTGCCAGCAGCATGGCGTAGTATTTTTCTTCGCAGACTTCCCCCGCCATGTATGGACCTGAGAACAAAATGACCAGCGTTCCAAGCAAAAGAACCGTCCCTGAAACCAACAGGCTGATGCCATCCACCCGCAGCCAGATGGATTCGAGACGAACCTCCTGTATGCCGCCTGCCAAAAAGGTTTGGACTGCAAACACAAATGGAACCCATGCGGCAAGAATGACCAGCAGAGAAAGTCCGCGCACGAGGTAGGAGCGACGCTGCAAGATAAGGTCATGCGTGCCCAGCCTGCCTGAGAGATAGACGAAGGGCGAAGAAACGAGCGGGATGGTGATCATCCCAACAAATGTGAGCAGGTTCATTTAACTCCACTCCACCACAGCACCAAGAGGACAGCCAGCAAGCCGCCCATGATGCCGAAAATATTCCAATTCAATTCACCGCTTTGGGTGAAGCGTAATTTTTCAGCGATGAAGTTCACGCCGCGCACCACGCCATTATTGAGCGATTCAAAGCCAAAAGAAGTATCGGTCAACGCATCGAGCCAGGCGGGGTTTTGAGAGAGCGCAAACTTCCGTCCGAGTATGAAGAAAAGCGTCAGACTGGCAGCAACTAACAGTAAAGCGAACCAGGTCGCGGGCGCGGAAAGAAGCATTTCCATCATGTGCAGGGTGGACTCTTCGTGCAGTCCATGAAACGGCAAGGATGCGGTCAACAGTTTGCTAAATCCGCCGAAGGAAAGCCAGGTGACGAATGTTCCGAGGGCAAGCAAGGCAAGAGAAACTTTCATCGCCTTGCCTGCATCGTGTGCGTGCAAGGAGTCGCTCTCCGCGCCGAAGAAGACCAACCATGTCATGCGGAAGGTATAGAAGGCGGTGAGAGCAGCGCCGAACAGCATGAGCGCGTACACCCATAATGGCGAATGCTCAAGACCGACCTCGAGAATGAGCTCCTTGCTCCAGAAGCCGTTGAAGATCGGTAAGCCGATCAGCGCCAGCGCGCCGATGATGAAAACGTTGCGGACGAAAGGCATTTGCCCGCCGAGCGCACCCATGCGGCGCATGTCCCGCGTGCCAACAGAGTGAATGACTGCGCCTGCTGTGAGAAAGAGCAGGGCTTTGAAAACCGCATGGCTTTGCAAATGGAAATGACTTGCCAGCACGCCGCCCGCGCCGATGGCATAGACCATGTAGCCGAGTTGACTGACCGTGGAGTACGCGAGTGCGCGTTTCAGGTCGGTGGCGGTGAGAGCCATGAAGGCGGTGATGAGTGCGGAGGTCACACCAACAGCCATGACTGACGCGCTCCAATTTGGAACCGTCTCAAATGCAGGCTGAAACCGCGCCAGCAGATAAATGCCCGCATTGACCATGGTTGCGGCATGGATCAGGGCGCTGATGGGCGTTGGCGCTTCCATTGCATCAGGGAGCCAGGTGTGGAATGGGAACTGCGCCGACTTTGCGGCGGCTGCGATCAGGAAGGCAAAGGCAATGAATGAAAGCACACCAACAGGGAGTGTGTTTGCTTTGGCAAGCAAGTCCGCGATTTGGAAAGAGCCGAGATTGGCATACGCCAGCAGCGCACCTGCCAGCAATCCCACGCCGCCGACCTGCGTGATGATGAGCGCCTTGATGCCGCCTCTCACTGCTTTGGGGTCGTCGTTGTGGAAGGAGATCAAGCCG
>VGOX01000044.1 GCA_016875755.1 Chloroflexota bacterium | reverse complement strand
TCCTCCGTGCTATAGCCCCGGGCGGAAAGATAAATAATACCGTCTGGAAAATTATCACCGGGAGAGTTGTAGGCAAGGTACCGCATCAATGCTGTTTTGCCGAGCCCATCTTCACCGCTGATCGATAGCGACTCAGAGATGCGCAGGGCGTTCACGGCGGTTTTCTGCTCATCTTCACGGTCAAGCAGGCCTTGAAAGGCACGCGGACGCAGCAGGACAGGTTTGGCGCGTGCGTTGAAAACTGGCTGTTTTCCCGGTGTAACAAGATTGACAATGCCGCCATAGACTCCCCCGATCACAAGATTATTGTTCCCTACTACGATCTGACCGCTGACATCACCGCTTACTGAAATATTGACTGATTTGGGTGTGAGGTGTTCTTTCATGCTTGGCTTCTCCTGCCAGAGGCTGCTTGTGACTCTGTGTTGTGGATGTTCCCTAAAATTTAAGCGGCGGAAAACCTGTTGAAGATAACTGCCAAAACGGATACCTGTTGGAAACTGGTGCAGGTGGCATAGAAATAATAAAATAAACCTGTCTGGGCGGGGACAGGTTTACGCAGGCATGGGCATTTCGATCTCCATGCGGTCTTTCAGATTCTTGAGTGTGGTTTCAGCCTCGTGTTCGTTCTGTTTCAAAATGACCGCTTCAGCAAGTTTTCCCAGCAACGGAATATGGATTTTATACTCGGTTTCAAGATTGATCTGTGTACCATTCTTGACGGATTCGAATTCCCAGCGGAAGGTGCTTTCGATGCCTTTTGGACTGTGGGTCACGATCAGCGAATTGGGAACAATTTCAGTCGTCTGCGATTCGCCTTCAAAATGCATGCCAGCCATCTTATACACCCAGCTAAAATTGGTGCCGCCGTTCGGGTTCGGGGTTACATTTCGAATTTCGACCATTGCGGGCCAGAACTCAGGCATATTGCGCGGGTCAGTCAAATAGTGGAATACCTTGTCCACGGGAGCATGGATGAGGATCGATTTATGGATTTTTGCCATTACTTTTCACCTCCTTTCGTTCACAGAGTGAAAACAGGCAATTTTCTAAAGATGCTATTATCCCGCCCAGACAAATGTATTGTAGCCCCATTCTTTTTGCGATTCAATAGCCTTCCTCATTTATAATCGTCTCAAAAGAGGATACTCCCCCATGGCAAAACTCATTCCCGCCGCCGAGCGCATCATTCGTGCCCGCAAACTGATTCAGCAAGCCCGCGAATTACCCGTCCCTGATACAGGGCTTGGCAAACATGATTTCTCCTACATTGCCAACGTCAAAGACCTGCTGCGGCAGGCAAAGGACATGGTCAAATTCATTCCGCAAACCGCAGGCGTCTCCGCTGAAATGAAAGAAGACGTGAAACGAATCTACGAAGAGATCGAACAGGCAGGTACCGAAATTCTCTCCTGACGGGGGTACAATGGAAGTGAAGGATATACTCTTACCTGAAAGGAGCTCGCCATGAACCAAACAAAACTGGACACCCTGCTGGAACAAGTCCATGCCGAACTTCAACGCCTGGACCATGTGGACGAAGAAGGGCGCAAACTGCTGCAAGACCTCGAGCAGGATATCAAGAACCTCTTACAAAAGGATGAAGATGTCGAATCCACCTCCATCCTTGAGCGGATTCAGGCAGCCGTGGAGCAATTCGAGGTGAAATACCCCACCCTCACCAAACTGCTCTCTGAAGCCTCTGCCATTCTCAGCAATGCAGGCATTTAGAAATATGTAAATCAATATGGAGTTGCGGAGAGATGTGCCCCGAATGCGGCATGATGATGTCGTATTGTGAGAGCAAGCTCCCTAACTCCATAGACCGAAAACCTCAAATAATTTATTAGGTAAAATTTCCCCAACTGTGGTCTATCGTCCACGGTCCACCGTTCACCCACATGAAGATCTTTCTCGACACAATTGGCTGCCGCCTCAACCAGGCGGAAATTGAACACATGGCGCGCCAGTTCCGTGCCGCAGGGCATGAGATCGTCGCCTCTGCCGACCATGCCGAAATGGCAGTGGTTAACACCTGCGCGGTCACCACGCAGGCGGCATCCGATTCGCGCGGCAAGATCCGCACCATTGCCCGTGCCGGCGTGGAAGAGATCGTCGCCACAGGCTGCTGGACGAGCCTGCAACCCAAAGAAGCCGCCGCACTGCCCAATGTCAAACACGTTGTCACCAACGATAAAAAAGACCTGCTTGTTCCCTCCGCCCTCAACCTTGAACCTGCCACCTTCGACCTTGAACCGATAGACCGCACTCCCATCCCCGGGCTGCACCGCCGTACACGCGCCTTCATCAAAGTGCAGGATGGCTGCGACAACAAATGCACCTTCTGCATCACCACTGTCGCGCGCGGCGAGGGGCGCAGTCGTCCACTGGCAGATGTTATCGCGGATATCAACGCCGCGCTTGCGGGCGATTCCAAAGAGATCGTGCTCACAGGCGTGCATCTCGGCTCATGGATTCAGGACATTGGAAACCATCACCTCCGCGACCTTGTCAAAGCCATTTTGCGCGAAACGGATGTGCAACGCCTGAGATTATCTTCCCTCGAACCTTGGGATCTGGATGCCGACTTCTTCTCTTTGTGGGAAGACAAACGCCTCATGCCTCACCTGCACCTGCCTCTGCAATCAGGCAGTGAATCCACGCTGCGGCGGATGGCGCGCAAGACCACGCCCGAGTCCTTCCGCGAGTTGGTGAATGCCGCCCGCGCCGTCGTGCCCGATGTAGCCATTACCACCGACATCATCGCAGGCTTCCCCGGCGAAACCGAAGAAGAATTTGCAGAGACGTTGGACTTTGTGAAAGAAATGCAATTCACAGGCGGGCATGTCTTTTCGTATTCGTCGCGTCCCGGCACGGGGGCGGCAAGGATGAAGGGGCAGGTCAAGCCTGAGTTAAGAAAGAGGCGCAACCGCATTTTGCAGGAAGCCATCGAAGAGTCGGCAAGATCCTACCGCGAAAAATTCATCGGGCAGACCATGTCTGTGTTGTGGGAATCCACCACCGAGTATGGCGAGTATGGCTGGCGCATGGAAGGCTGGTCGGGGAATTATCTGCGGGTGAGCGCCACGGCTCCTTCGCCGCGCTGGAACGAGGTGGATGAGGTGGCGCTGGAGCAGGTGAATGGGGAAAAGGTGCTGGGCGTGATACGATAGGTACGAATGTCACTACTTGAAACAGGGCAGGAATTGTATAATTTTCTTGCGAAAATTAACATAAAAAGGAGCAAACCATGACGGCTCAACTAATTGACGGGACTGCGATTGCGCAGAAAGTGCGCGATGAAGTGAAGGAAAAAGTTGCCAAACGTATCGCGGCGGGGAAGTCTCAGCCCGGGCTGGCAACCGTGCTGGTAGGGGAGCGCATCGACTCGGCGACCTACGTCAGCATGAAGCAGAAGGCCTGTGCGGATTTGGGGATGACCTCGTTCCATCACCCCGTCCCTGCGGATATTACACAGGAAGACCTCGAAAAGCTCATCAAGCAATTGAATGCCGACCCGACGGTGCATGGCATTCTCGTGCAATTACCCCTGCCCGATCATTTGGATGAAGAACGCATCTTGCAGCTTATCAGCATCGAAAAAGATGTGGATGGTTTCTCGCCGATCAACCTCGGTCGTTTGGCGCAGAAGGGACGCGAACCGTTGTTCGTGCCTTGTACGCCGTATGGTTGTATCTATCTCTTGAAGGAAGCGGGTGTGAAGATCGCAGGCGCGAATGCCGTCGTGTTGGGGCGTTCCAACATCGTTGGTATGCCTGCGGCGCTGCTGCTCATCAAGGAAAACGCCACAGTGACCGTCGTCCATTCGAAGACAAAAGACATTCCAGCGGTCATGCGCGATGCGGACATTATCATCGCTGCAATTGGTCGCGCGGAAATGGTGCGCGGCGATTGGATCAAGCCCGGTGCTGCGGTTATTGATGTGGGCATCAACGGCATCCCGATGCTGAATGAAGACGGCTTCCCGGTCATCAGCCAGAAGACGGGCAAACCGCGCCAGAAATTGGTCGGCGACGTGAACTTTGCGGAAGCCAAGGAAGTGGCTGGTTTCATTACTCCAGTACCCGGCGGTGTTGGTCCCATGACGATTGCGATGTTGATGGCGAACACGCTGAGAGCGGCGGAGATTCAGGATAAGTAGCAGTTGGCTTTTGACTTTTAGCAGGAAGTGGCAGTCCCGTCGAGAGGCGGGGCTGTTTTTTTGTGTGGAGAGCAGGACTTAAGTACCTTGACATATTATCAAATTAGTACTACTATAAGATTATTAGTAGTTTGAAGTGAATACTATTCGAGAAAGGAAATGGAATGATCGAGCCTGCCGCACAAACAAAGAAATTTCAAAAAGAATTGAATGCGGGGACGTCTTCGTTGATTTTATTGAGCGTGATGAGCCGCAGCGAAGAACCGCTTTACGGCTACCAGATCGCAAAAATGCTGGAGGAAAGCGGACCAGGTGTGCCGATGATGAAGCAGGGCACCTTATACCCCGTGCTGCGCTCTTTGGAAGATAACGGCTTACTGGAGAGCATGGTCGAGCCTTCGGTATCAGGTCCGCCGCGCCGATATTACAAGATCACGGAAGAGGGGCGCACGACGCTCGTCGAGTGGGTCGAATTATGGAAGCAGACGAAGAAGTTCGTCGATGCGATTTTGAAAGGATAGGAAGATGTACAAAACGATAGAAGCTTATTTGGATGCCTTGAAGGGTGAATTGAAGGATGCTGACACCGCGCTTTTACAAGATGCGCTTTCGGATGCGCGTGAGCATTTGGTTACAGCCTTGGAAGCTGCCCGGGCGGCGAACCCAGCCGTGAGTACGGAAGAAGCGCTGCCGTCCATCATGGAGGAATACGGCTCCCCGGAAGAGACTGCGTCTGCGTATAAAGAGATCGAGCGGCGCATGTCCCCGGTGTTGAAGCAGGCGGTTAAGCCGCGCTCGGCTTTGGGGCGTTTCTTCGGTGTGTATGCCGATCCGCGTGCATGGGGCGGGCTGCTGTATATGATCATTGCTTTTGTTACGGGCGTGTTCTACTTTACCTGGGCAGTGATGGGCGTATCTCTTTCGGTGTCTTTGCTGATCTTTATCTTTGGTTTCCCGATCGCTTTATTATTCCTGCTTTCAGTGCGCGGACTGGCGCTGCTCGAAGGGCGGCTGGTGGAGGCATTGCTGGGCATCCGTATGCCGCGCCGACCGTTGTTTTCGCATCAGGGCATGGCATGGATGGAACGGCTGAAGGCGTTGGTTACGGATAAAGCCACATGGATGATGCTGGTTTATATGTTGGCGAAATTCGTTTTGGGAATCGCGTATTTCGTCTCGATTGTCATCGTCCTGAGTTTCTCGCTGGCATTCATTGCCATCCCGTTCCTCCAGCCAGCCATCCAGACATCCTTGCCTGGCACAGCATTCATATACTACAACGGGACCTCTCACTACTTCCCCACCTGGTCTTATCCTTTGTGCGTTTTGGGCGGCGTATTACTGTGGACAATCTTCATGCACATTGCGCGCGGAGTTTCCCAACTGCATGGCAGGCTGGCGAAGTGGATGCTGGTTTCTGAATAGATATTTTCCAAGAATCAAAAGCAGTCCAGTAGTTGCCGGACTGCTTTTGATTCTTTTTTACGCTCTGATGAAAAGCCCAAGGTGATTGCCGACGGCACGCTCCTTGCCCGGTTTTCCCAAATCGACGGGAGAATTGAGTACACGGGCTTTGCCTTCCAGCGTGCGCATGACCATCGTGGAGGAGCCTCCCCCGTCCATGTTTGCGCCGGTAAACACACCATAGGAGATGAGTAATTCCGCCAATTCAGGGAAGGTCACCCCTTCGCTGTAGCCGGGTTGGCGTCCGTCAACGACCATCAGGGTCAGCCAGCGCGCATTTCTGCTCAAGCCAATCGCCGTACGCGGATTGGGGTCCAGTGAGGCGAGGTTTTTCACGACCTTCCCATCCACGACCACAAGACGGTCCCCAGAGATAGCGTTGAAAACGCTTCCCTCCACTTTATTGAATGAGACCTGATTCTTTTGTCTGATGTGGACGACCGGCTGAATGGTCTTTTTCGGCGAGTAGATCGTCCCGCGTGAGGCGGCGTAATCGCTGATACGAACTGCGTCGCCGGTGGAGCATTTTGAGGCAAAGGAGGCGTCAAGGTAACTGTAATATCCGCCATTGATGGCGATATGCAGTGTAAATTCTTCGAGGAATTTTGAGGTGGTGCGGGTGCAAAGAATATCCTTGCCGTCTGGAGAAGGTGTGACGAGGAATTCCAGTTTAAGGGATTGCAGGTCGATCGCCATCACATGCACCACAATGGGGCGCGGCGAAGCCAGGTCTTTGCGCAGGTATGTGACGCCTGTAAAAAGGTTCTGTGTAATGGAAGTCGGGCGTCTCTTGCCGAGGGATATGAGAAAACTTTTGGAGCACCAACCTGTCAAGCCATCCAGCCGCTCAACCTTCACCCAGTTTGTATTGGTCGTATCGTCCAAAGCGGGGAGGGTGTCATTCTTTATCACGATTCCGACGATCTTGCTGGTTGCACTCGGTTGTTCGCGCACGTTTAGTGAGGCCGTGTTGACACGATACCAGGTCTTATCGGTATGTTCGGGTGTTGGTGTTGAAACGGGCGGCTCACTCGGCTCAGGAGTATGTACACTGATGAGATAGGAACTGGGTACCCAGCCAATCAAGCTTCCGCTTTGATTTCGGATTCGCATCCAAGAGCCATTTGTGGCAGCTCCAATTTTTTCGACCAATTCGCCAAAATAGACCAACCCGATCGAATCAAATTCCAACCCTGCTCCTTCACGCACTTTTAGGGATGAAGTTGTGACGCGATACCAGTTTGTATCCTCTTCTTCCGGAGGCTGATCTGGTGTGGGACTAGGTGGCTCAGGCGTGGGGGCGGCTGTTTTTTGCAAGAATTCACTGGCACACCACCCAGTTAGACTTCTATCCGCTTTGCGGATGTTCAGCCATGAACGGTCTACATTGGCGCCGATCTCCTCAACAACTTCATTAAACAGGATGTTGCCGATCTTGGCGAACGTGGTACCTGGACCCTGGCGCACGCGTAACGACGATGTGGTGACGCGATGCCATGTGACTGTCGGCTCGGGCTCGGGTGTGGGTTTTGGCTCGGGTTCAGGAGTCGGCTCAGGGGTGGGGGTAGGTTTTGGTGCAGTTGTCTTTTGCAAGTATTCGCTGGTGCACCATCCGCTCAAATTACCGTCTGCTTTGCGGAGGTGTAGCCATGAGCGGTCTGTGTTCGCGCCGATCTCTTCCGCAACCTCGTTAAATGCCAGACTGCCAACTTGCGGAAAGGATATATCAGGTCCCTCACGCATTCGCAGGGAGGTTGTGGTGACGCGGTACCAGCTATTCGTCGGGGTTGGTTCAGGTTCGGGTGTGGGTTCAGGCTCGGGCGTCGGTTCTGGAAGCGGGGCGCTGATTCGCTGTAAATAGGCGCCGAAACTCCAGCCTGTCAGGCTTCCATCCAATTTGCGGATGTTAATCCAGGAGCGGTCTGTGTTGGCGCCGATCTCTTCCACTGTTTCGTTGAGTAAAACTCTGCCGACTTGCGGGAAGGTTAAGCCCGCACCAGAGCGTACTTTGAGCGAAGGCACGGTAACACGGAAATATTTGCTCAGAGGCTGCGGGTCTGGAATGGGCATGTCGCTGACGTTGAATCTTTGTTTGAAAGCAGCAGCATCGCCGTTGAAATAGTTCAAGTCGATGTTTTTACTTTCCACACCATAGATGGTGCCATCGCCATTATCGGTGAATTGCCAGAGTGTCCAGTCATCCCATGGCTTGGGGACGAGTGGTTTGGAAACGCCGTAGTTGGCGATCCACAACGGGTATCGTTTGAAATAATTAAGTGACGCTGTGGGAATGCCGACGGATACTGTGTTTTCAAGCCAGTAGTAATATGCGGTATAAACGCCGATTTCGCGTCCAGGGGCAAGTTCTTTGATGCGTTCGATGAAGTTGTACCAATGTCTCCAGCCTTTGAATGCGCCGCCGTAATTATCTTCAAAATCTGCCCAGAGCGGCAGTTCGCCATAATCACCGCCAAAGAGGGATACCCACAATTCCGCCTGTTTTTTGGGGTCGATGCGGCTGTCGTAAAACCAATACGATCCGCGCGGCAAGCCCGCTAATTTTGCTTCGCGCCAATTTGCCTTGAAATCGAGGTCCGCCCACAGGTTCTGTCCTGCACGGATGATGACATAGCCCGCGTTCTTGCGCATTTTTGCAAAGTCTATGCCTTGCGGGGTTTGGGGGTCATCCTGGTAAAAACTAACATCGGTTCCAATGAGGTTTGCCATATTCTCTCCTATGTGCCCCGCTCACCAAAATGTGCGGGGTTGTTAGTCACTTTTGAAAATTATACCAGCGTGAAGTTTACAACGCGTTTTGAAAGTGGGTGATGACGGGCTCTATTTCGGGCTTGCCTTCCACGGCGATCACGTCGATTTGCCAGTGGTCAATTTCATTCGCGGCAGCGTAATGCTGGGCGGCATTGAGCATGTGTTCGCGTTTGCGTGCGGTGATCTGATGCTCGGGCAGAAAATTTTTGCTCGACGTAAGCGTCTTCACTTCGATAAATATCGTGACATCCCCCTGCCTTGCGATGATGTCGATCTCGCCATACGGTGTGCGTACATTGCGCGCGACAACTTCAAACCCGCGCTTCGCAACATAGCCGACGGCTGTTTCTTCACCCCAGGCACCCACACGCTGATTGTGTCTCGTCATGGCTTGAGTTGTTCCAAAAAGCCACGCAGGCGGGCGCGCCAGCTGTGCTTGCGAGAATTTGATTCAGCAACCATCTTTTCGTATTGCCGAAGCATAAGGCTGGTGGTACGCTCGATGGCGTATTGCGTCGATGCTTTTCGTGCGGAAATGCTCATTTGCTGACGCAGTTCCAAGTCCAGACAGAGGCGGGTGAGTTTGGCGGTGAAGGCGGGCAGGTCGTGTGTCGCCAGAAATCCTGTTTTGCCGTCTTCCACTGTATCCCCAACGCCGACAGATTCAATGCCCATAGTAGGCAATCCCGCGCCCATTGCTTCAATGACCGAAAGTGGATGCACCTCGGTGACCGAAGCGGTGACGAAGATATTGCACATGGCAAGATAGGCGGGCAGTTGGTCGTAAGGGATTTTTCCGATGAGCCGCACACGGCGTGGCGCATCCATGTCTTTTACAAGCGTGCGGATCTCATCTTCGAATTGCTGCACACCGCCGCCAATCAGAAGAAGATGGACGTTGGGTATGGCTTTGGCAACGCCTGAAAATGCCTCGAGTAAAAATGGAATGTTCTTTTCGAGTGCGATACGACCCGCATAGACAAGCAGGATGTCGTCATCCTTGAATCCGAATTGCGCGCGTGAAATGGGAGCGGCATCGTGAAAATTTTTCAAATCCACGCCGTTGGGGACGATTTCGATCCTATCTTCGACATTGAGTTCGCGCAATACTTTTTCCATGCCTGCCGAAGGGGTGATGACAAGGTCCACGGCTTTGCAGAAGGGCGGCATGTAGGCTTGTAACAGCCCGTGACTGACCTCATCTGGCATGAGCGGCAGATAGGCTTGCGCATAGAGATCGTAGCGGGTGTGGTTGGTGAAGACGATTGGGATCCCCAGCGGACGGCAAAACCGCAGGGCGAGGCGTCCGCTTAGGAAGGGGTGATGCACATGGACAACATCCATCGTTTGCAGGAGTTTCTTCGCGGCGCGTGAATAGCGCATGGAAAGGTAAAATCCTGTATCTGCCAGCGGCACGCCTGGGCTGCGGATGATATTGGCTTCGTTGTCCTTGTAATCAAGGTCTCCGAAGGTGAAGACGAACACGTCATGCCCTGCCTGTTCGAGATACTGTTTGTTGATCTCGACATAATTCGTAATGCCGCTGATATACGGCTTGTAGCTGTCAACCATCATTCCTATTCGCATACTGCTATGCTACGGCATGGATAGATGGATGTCAAGTGGGGCATGGTAGAATCTAGCTTCTGTAGGAGAAAAAATGACCGCGAAATTGATTCTGCGAAAAAAAGAATATGAAGTTAAGTCAGGCATGTCTCTGCTGGATGCGTTGAAAAAGAGCAACATCGTACCCGAATCTGTGATCGCAACCCGCGACGGTGAACTGATCACCGATGATGAGATCTTGAAGGATGGGGATGTGATCAAGTTGATCGCCGTTATCTCAGGGGGCGCAGGATGAAGTGCCGTAAATGCGGAGGCAAAGCCTCGATCAACATGCGTCAGCACAGGCTGGCATTGTGCAAGGAACATTATCTCGAATGGATTCCCGAACAGACTGAGCGGTTTATCAAGAAATACCGCATGTTCACGAAGGATGAAAAGATTCTCGTGGCAGTTTCGGGCGGCAAGGATTCACTTGCCCTGTGGGATATTCTCACCCGCCTCGGTTATCAGGCAGATGGACTGTACTTGGCGCTCGGCATCGATGGAGGTATCGACTATTCGGATGAATCTCATCGCCTGACCGAAGAATTCGCGCAGGCAAATAACCTCAAACTGCATGTGGTCAATATGGAACAGGAATACGGCTATTCCATTCCCACCCTTTCACAAGTCAGCCATCGCGGACATGGCAAGCCGTGTGCGGTATGCGGGCTGGCAAAACGCCATGAGATGAACCGCATCGCGCGCGACCTCGGATATGACGTGCTTGCCACCGGGCATAACCTCGATGATGAGGCAGCGGTTTTGTTTGGTAACACCCTGCACTGGTCAGCAGAGTATTTGCTCCGCCAGGGACCCGTCTTGCCTGAGTCTGACGGGCTGGCGCGCAAGGTTAAGCCGTTGTGTCGCTTTTAC
>VGOX01000043.1 GCA_016875755.1 Chloroflexota bacterium | reverse complement strand
TCAAACAACGTCGTCAGCGGTCTGCCGTCTGTGGTCGTGAACTGCAACAACGTCAACTCGTCATCGAGAATCTCTGGGTTGCGCGCATTCTTAACCAAGCCTGGGATGTGGACAGAAGCCCATTTAACAGAAGCAGGTTTGAGCGCAGAAAGAGAGGCGTGAATTAAATCCACTATTTTTTGTTTCGTGGCAGACATCCACACTTCATCCACGCCGCGAGTCTTCTGATCGGGTCCCCACAACCCCATTGTGTCGGGTCCGTGATGGGTGTGCGTGGATGCAATGATGATCTGCACATCGGGGCGGTTGACCTTCTCAATCACTTCGTATACATCAGGGCGAAAAAAACCGATCAGATCAAGTGCAACCAAAACGAGTGTGGTTTGCTCGGTTTGAATGGCAAGCGCGCGGGCATAAAGATCATCGTGAATGGCTTCGGCACGGCGGTCATTGCCAAAGCCTGCAAGAAAGACAGGGTTGTTGAGTGAAGGCGTAATCACTTGTTGAGCGTATCCAATGTTCATTTTATGATTTCCTTTGCGGTCTTCACCATCTCATCACGCACGGCATAGCCGTCGAAGCCAGCGGCTTCCATACCGAGAATAACAGCGCCAACAACGGGCGCACCGTCGAGCCGTTTTAGTTTTGCTTTGGGGCAATGTTTGAGCACGATAACCTTCATTGGGTTCGTGATGATCTCACCCGCTTCAAAGATGCTGCCCGATTGAATCACTTCCACTTGATCGTTTTCCATACCAATCTGACGCGCCACCGAAACCGCCAGCCAGCCAAGTTCTTCACCCGCACTTCGAATCACATCCTGCGCGGCATTGTCGCCTTCACGCGCCGCTTTTATTATTTCGAGCGCTAGAAAAGGGAACAAATGATATTGCTCATTTGACAACCCTTCCATCAGATCGATTTCGCTTTTTGCGCCAATGGCATCGAGATAAATTTGAGTCAACGCAGTAGGCGGGATGCGCTTGATCCAGGCATGGTTGACCTTTTGCAAACCATGTTGCACGATCTCGATGCCGCCGCCAAGCTCACCAAAGGTCGCACCATTTCCAACGATGCGACCATCTTTGCCATCCCTGTTTCGTCCGCGTGCATTGTTCGACGACCCCGCCGTGACATTCACACCAATACCGCGCGCTGCGCCTGCCAGCAAGCCGTTCACGCCATCGTTGACGATTTCTACAGGGCTCGATAATCCCAATCTTTCGATCTCTTTCAAATGTGATTCTCGGTCTGATGGGAAATCGTATCCTGCCACGCCAAAACCTGCTCCAGCGATCTGAGCCTTGTCCACGCCTGAGGCTTTCAATGCACCACTGAATGACTCTTCGATCACATTGAAGAAACCATCATAGCCAACGCCCTGATGATTGCCCCCACCCGATTTGCCAAAGCCAACGCATTTGCCCTGCGCATCCACGATAAGAGCATGTGTTTTCGATGAACCGACGTCAATTCCCAGAAAGTAACGCATTTATATTTTGCCTCTTTTATTCTTCAATATCTCTTTTATCTCTGCAAGACGACTGCCATGCAGCGGATACAGCCACAGTAAAAAGATCGCCAGCAAAAAACCAATGGATGTGGGAACAGTCAGGAAGATGCGAAAGCCCAAGTCTACGCTGGGAGGTTGGACATCGAGTAAAGTGTTATAGCCAAAGGCAGGCATCACGAGACCAAACACAGAAGAGACAAGCAGCCCGCCCAGAGTGATCATGAAACCGCTCATGCCAAAGTACATGCCTGCGCGTTGATGTCCCGTCTTCACTTCATCTTCATCGATCACTTCTGAAAGAATGACATCGCCGATCAAGACCAACCCGCCCAGCCCCACACCGACGATAAGCGCAGCAGCATAGGTGAAATAAATATTCGGGGCGAAACCCATCGGCACAATGCCAAGGATCATGAAGGCATTTGCCAGCATGAGCGTTTTGCGATTGCCGATCTTATTCGCCGCCCAATTGCGCCACGGATACAATGAAAACATCGCCACCAAAAAGGCAATGCCTAAAATGACCGTAGCGAGACCTTCCTCCACTTTCAAACTGTATTTCAAATAAAAGAGAATGCCCGTCTGTAAAACGCCCGTCCCAAAAAAGCGCATGGTTTGAGACCCCGCAACCGTGAGATAACTTTTGTTGAAGAAGGTTGCCTTCAACGAACTGAGAAACGGGAAGCTTGTATCGGTGTGCAAATCCTTGCGCTCGAACAGGAAGGGATACCCGACATAAATTGCAATGACAGAAATAACCGCCAATATGGTTGCCATGCCGCTCCAGCCGAGAATATCTGCGAGCAATGGCGGCAAAGCTGCGCCCAGCACCAGTGCAATGGTCTGAAAAATGTTCATCTTCGCGGCAGCATCTGTGCGCTCTTCGTTTACGGCGAACATTTCGGGCAGTAAGCCATAATAGCCCGTGCCGAGCGCGGTATATAGACCCTCCCAAACAATGATCGCAATTCCAAAATAGGTTAGCAGGGCGATCGGGTTTTCCCTGCCATCAAAGGGAATGCTGAAGATCAGGGCAAAAGAAACCGCATAGGGCAAACCACCGAACAATACGTATGGAATGCGCCTACCCCAGCGCGAACGCGTGCGGTCTGAAAAATAGCCCAACATAGGATTGTTAATGGCGTTATACAAGGTATAAAAAAACCAAAAGGTGGCATACCATGTGGCTGGCAGGTTCTTCACATCTACAATGTAAAAAGCGATGACGCCAGAAATCGCTTCGGCAGGCGTCGCCACGCCCAGACTGGTAAGTGCATACATAATGCGGGTTTTGGTGCTTGTTGCAAATTCAGTGACTGTCATCTCAACTCCTCATGGCATTTCTAATTTGGCGGTATCCGATCAACTTAATATTTTCGCTCTCCATAAACTTCTTCAATTCATCACTCATGAATGCGCTGTAATTCGCAACACGTGCCTGCCAATCAGGGCAGATGTTACGCAGTTCAGGAGTATCAATGGACGGGTGCAAAATAAAATGTGTAATACCCATAGGCACTTCACCTAACGTTTTTTTCGCTACACCGATATGATCGTCAGCATGTTCAAGCGGCATTGCCAGTACGCCGTCCATCATTGGTATCCCCATGCTTTCCATCACCTCCATCACTGGCGCGTACTTGATCCGCTCTTCATCGTCCACTCCCATCAAATCAATTCCCACCGCAGTAGGTCTGGGCAAAAAATTCGGCAACAAACGCTTCGTTGCCGCCTGAATGTACGACTGGATATATTTTGGATTCATGATCGTACCCATATGTGAATCGACATGGGTCACATCGATGCCTGCTTTCAACGCCATTTCGATCTGGACATTGACCTCTTTCTCGACATCTTCCACGCTCGCCTGCTTGGATGTGTTGTCAGGATCATCATGGAAGTAGCCCGCCTCATCCCTTAACCCTGAGTCTGCTCCCACATCCGAAACGGGTCCCCAGCGATAACTTTCCCATTCTGCGTTGAGCGTCGCATGGACACCCATATCCATTTCGGGATTCTCGCGGCACATCTTCGCCACCGCAGGGAACCATGCACACGGGGTCATTACCGCGCCCGAAGTCACCCCGCCCACAGACCACAAGTCCTTGAACGCCTGCACCGATGCATGGCACATGCCAATGTCATCGGTGTGGATGATGACCAAGCGGTCAGTATCAGAATAGCCAAGTTTTTTGAGAAGAGGATTTGGTTTTGTCATCGTCGATCATCACCTTTCACCTGTCACTTAAATTGCGGCAGCCACTGCTTATTCGTTTCCAGCATATCATCCATCACTGCCTGCACCTTATCCGCACTGGGTCCAAGTGGATTCGTCAACAAAGCCTGATACATCGCATTCCTATCACCATGCACCGCGGCTTCGACCGTCAGTAGTTCGTACATCTTCACCTGAGAGACAAGCCCGAAGCACGAAGCAGGCAACGGGTCAGCAGGAAGCGGATGGATCCCCTTGGCGTCCACTTTGGCGGGCAGTTCCAAGACCCAATCTGCGGGGTAGTCCTTCACGGATCCGTTGTTTCGTGTGTTCACTACATGCACTTCGCCTAAATTGTTGTAATGTGAATTAATGAGCTGGGTCGCCAATGTAGAGTAATATGCACCGCCGCGCTTCATCAAGTCGGCGGGCGGCTCGGTCAGGCTTGGGTCGGCGTAATCGCGCAATAAATCCTTTTCGATCTCTATCACCTGTTCAGCGCGTGACGGAGGCCATTTCTTCTGTTCGTTGAATTTCTTTTCGGTGTAATAAAAATATTGCAGGTAATAGTTTGGAATCATGCCAAGCGTTTCAAGTGTGCGGATGTCCCACTCAGGCTCCGCTTCCTTTTTAACTTCTTCGAGATAGGCGGGGAAAATATATTGCCACATCTCTTCGCCATCCACCGTGAAGCCGCGATGCCAGGTGAGATGGTTCAGCCCAAGCGTATTCAACACAGCGCGATGGTCTTCGATCTTTTTTCCAGTCACTTTTTCCAAGCCTTCGAGAATTTCCATCTTGGTGGTGATACCCACATTACACACCCCCACTGCGGGCACATCAGGTGCGTAACGATTCAACGCTTCGGTCACCAACCCTGCAGGGTTGGTGAAATTTGCAAGCAAAGCGCCAGGAGCAACGTCCCGAATATCATTCGCAATACTAAGAATCACAGGGATGGTTCGCAGCGCTTTCGCCATGCCGCCCACGCCCGTGGTCTCCTGCCCGATCAAGCCGTGACGCAGACCGAGATATTCATCTCCGCGACGGGCAGGCATCATGCCGACTCGCAATTGCGTGGTGACATAAGATGCACCCGCAATCGCCTCTTTCTGGACCGTGGACAGGATCACCTTAAACGGTTCTCCCTTCGCCTTGACCATTCTCTGCGCAAACCCACCGACGATGTCGAGCCGTTCCTTATCAATATCCATCAACCAAAGTTCCTGGATGGGAAGTGACTCTACTCGGGCAAGAAATCCATTTACAAGTTCGGGCGTGTACGTTGACCCACCGCCAATGACTGTGATCTTCATATTGCTCCTTATTGATATAACTTTCGATATTTTGCAATGATCTCATCTTCCCAGGTCACTTCGTCTGAATTGGGAATACGCCCTTCGCGTTCCATGTCTTCAAAGACCTGGGTCATGCCTTGTTCCAACGAAATACATGGATTGAATTCAGGCACATCGCGGAATAATTTTTCGGACGAGTAGTAATCGTTGTAAGCAAACTCATCTTCAAGAATGCCCATGGCTGGGACGTTGAGCCGTTTGAGGTCTTCAAACGGAATACCGATCAACTCTACATCTTTGCCAAGGACTTTATTGGCAAGTTTGTGATAATCCAGCCAGGTGACATATCCTCGATTGACGGCATTATAAGTCTGCCCGATGGTGTGCTCCTTACCGATCACATCGACAAAGGCATGGGCGATATCGTCCACGTACAGATGCTGGTGAATCGAAAAACCGTCACCGCAAATGATGACAGGTTTGCCCTTCTTCACACGGTCAATCCATGAGAAATCCCAGCAAATCTGGCGCAACATTCCCTGCACAGGTCCATATGTTGTGGATGGCTTGATAATGACTACAGGGAACTTCTCGCGATGATACGCTTCGAGATAGACATGGTCTGCCGCGACTTTGTTGCGTCCGTATTCAGTGTTCGGGCGCAGTGGATGGGTCTCATCCACGGGGAGGTAGTCGTATTGAATACCGTATGTGCAGGTTGTGGAGGTCTGCACGAACCAGCCCACTCCACGAAATGCCCGCACACTCGAAGCCGCGTCTTCAGCGGTGAAGCAGATCATGTCGATCGCCGCGTCGAATTTCTCGGCTTGCATCTTGCGTTCGAAGTCTTCGCGGTTGTTGCGATCGCCCGTGATGATGCGTACACCTGCGGGCGCTTTTGCTGTTTGTCCGCGATTGAAGAGCGTGATATCATGCCCCTTTTCAAGCAGAAGTTTGACGATGGGCTGACTGATGTTGCCCGTGCCGCCAACGATACAGATTTTCATTTGAGTATCACAACCATTCCTATTTTGCTAGACTCATACGCCGCATCCACAACTTTCATATTCATGAGTCCTTCCAATCCACCAGGGTTTGGCTTTTGATTATTCTGCACACATTCAACAAAATATTTCAACTGGTCATCATACAAACTCTGCGGACAATGTTCCTTGCGTGGGAATTCAAAACCTGATTCGATCTCGTCTAATTTTTGTTCTTTTTCGTTTGGTAACACCAGTTTGGTTGGGAATAACTGCCCGAATCCTTCCATCCCATACAACTGCGTCGCCGCTTCGGGACCGTCGCTATGAGTCTGCCACCAACCTGATTCAATGTACGATGTCGCTCCGTTATCCCATTCAACGATGATGACCCCCGTATCGTCCACATCGAAGTCTTTGTAGTACGTCCCGATTTTTGCATACACAGAAACAGGCTTCGGGTCGCCCAATAAAAAGCGAGCCGTATCCAACGCATGGATGCCCATATCCGCCATCGCGCCACCGCCTGCGAATTCTTTTTGCGTGAACCAGCCCGATGGACCCCAATGCGTATGCACGCCATAGCCTTTCGTACGAATAATGCGCCCAAGTTTCAAAGATTGTTCTTTCAACCACAACACATCGGGGTCGAAGCGCCAGCAATGCGCCACCATCAACGCCGCGCCAGATTTTTCTGCGGCTTCATTCATCTGCTCCGCCTCTGGCGCGTTCATCGCCATCGGCTTCTCGACCATTACATGCACACCCGCGTTCAACGCGGCAATCGTCTGTGGCGCATGCAAATAGTTCGGTGTTGAAACAACGAGAGCATCCACGCCTCCGTCTTTGAGCATTGCCTCAACGCTTTCATATTGTCTGGTAATACCAAAACGTTTTCCAAACTCAATCATCGAATCAACTTTGTGGTTCACAACAGCCACCAATTCCAACCCCAAATTCTGCGCCGCCTGTGCATGGACTTTATTGATATAACCCGTGCCTGCAAATGCGATTCTCATTTCTTCTCCTTGATACGCAACGTCACAATCTGATATGGTTTCAAATTCAGAATGATTGAATCCTTATCCACGCTCAAAGCGGATTCGTTTTCCTCAAGCAGATTCGTCACCCAAGCCGACTCAACGTCGCTTCTGAACGTGATTTGAACTTGTCCGCGCTTCCTCTGGCTTTCATACAAGCGGACGATAATTCCGTCTCCGTCTTCAGCTTGCTTCACGGTTTCGATGATGATGTTGGGTGAAGAACAAGAGATTAGAGATTGGAGACTAGAAATTAGTTGCTCTGACTTTTGACCTTCGACTTTCGACTCGTAAACGATGATCGGGTCATTCAACAAATACGCTTCCCGTTGCGTCGCTTCATTCCAACCACCTACATGCGGATACAAGCTATATTTAAACTCGTGCTCGCCAAAATCTGCCATGGGGTCTGGGATGGTGGACGATCGCAGCAGGGTTATACGCATGACGTTATCGTGAATGTCGTGCCCATATTTGCAATCGTTGAGCAGACTCACGCCGTAATCGCCTTCGGAGAGGTCCACCCATTTGTGGGCGCAGGTCTCGAAGCGTGCCCAGTCCCAACTGGTGTTGCGGTGAGTCGGGCGGGTGACATTGCCCCATTGGATTTCGTAGGTTGCTTGAGGAGAGAGAATATCTATAGGAAAGGCAACCTTTAAGAGGGTAAAGCGTTCCTGCCATTGGACGTGGGTATCGAAATCCAGCCGCGGCGAGTTGTGGTTGAGCGAGATCCGCTGAGTCACTACGCTGTTCATCACCTTGCGTTTGACCTCAATTGTCTGACGCAATTCGCCATGCTCGATGACCTGAATGGATGAGGCAGGTTCTGCAAACCACATTTTGTCGTCGTAATAAATATCAATATCCCAGGCGTCGTAGGTCATGGGGCGGTCTTCAAAGGCTTGGAATTGATTGGCGATAGTATTGGGCGGCAGAACTTCGCGGTTGGCTTGTTTGTCCAAGATTCTTGTTATGTCGCCGTCTTGATTGAATTCAACGCGCAGGAAGTTGTTTTCCAATACATGACCGCTGACCGCGGACGGAAGACCGCTTTGTTCGGTCTGCGGTCGGTCGTCTGCGGTCTTCTTCAAACTAACCACACTATACGGACTCATCTCGCCCACATCCAGCCAACAGCCAGAGTCAGTTTGTTGCGCAGGGACAGGCTGATCGTTAAGTGTGAAGCGTTGGAATGAATCGCCAAGGACGAAGACCAAGGCTTGTTGTGTGAACGAAGTCGGATTGACAAGAATCAAGTCTGCATCCAAATGAGAAGCGATAGCTTGCAGGGCTTGGTCGCGGAGTTGCGTCACGTTCTGAGTGAGTTCGGCATATTGAGCTTGAGACTCTTCGTAAACGGGTCCGATGCTCGAACCTGGGATGATGTCGTGGAATTGGTTGAGGCAGACGGTTTGCCACGCTTCGCGGTAATTGGCAATTGGATATTGGTGATCGGTGAGTATGGCGGCGTAGGTGGAAATAAACTCTGCGTCGTGCAAAAGAAATTCGCTTTTGCGATTGGCGCGTTTGTTGCGGGCTTGGGTGGTATAGGTTCCGCGATGATATTCGAGATACAGTTCGCCATTCCAGATGGGCGTGCGATTCTTTTCAGTCAGGTCGTGTTCAAGCGATTCAAAATAAGTTTGGACTCTAGATTGTTTGACCTGAGGAAGTGACGGAAAGTTTTTCATCACTTCGATGTTTTCGAGCATCTCGCGGGTGGGACCACCGCCGCCATCACCGAAACCGTATGCCATGAGCAGATCTTTATGTAAATCTTTTTGCAGAAAATTCTTCCATGTGCCAAGCGCTTCGCGGGCATCTGCCATGGCGTTGTAGGTACTGGCATACATGCCAGGGTCAGGGACGGTGCTGAAGTGAGTCAACACTTGTGTGCCGTCAATGCCCTGCCACATGAACGTATCGTATGGGAGGCGGTTGTATTGACTCCATCCGATCTTGATGGTCATGAAATAATTGAGACCCGCTTGCTTGATGAGTTGCGGAAGCGCCCATGCGTAACCGAATACATCGGGCAGCCACAGCACAGGCGTTTCGGCATCCCTACCGAAGTGCTCACGGAAAAATGTGCGTCCCAAAAGAAATTGGCGCACCAGTGATTCGGCGCCGCTCAGGTTGCAATCAGCTTCGACCCACATGCCGCCCATGGGTTCCCAGCGCCCTTCTTTGATTTTTTCTTTGATGGTCTCAAAGAGTTGCGGCTGGTCTTCTTTTATAAATTGATACAGTTGCGGTTGTGATTGGCTGAAATGGTAATCAGGGAATTGCTCCATCAAACGGATGACGTTGTGGAATGTGCGTTCTGATTTTCGTCTGGTCTGACCCAGCGTCCACAACCAGGCAACATCAATGTGGGCATGACCTGTCGCGTGGATGACGACGTCCAATGGCACGCCAGCAGAGGAGATTTGAGATCGGAGAATTTTGATGGCTGGCTCAACGCTGTTATAAAACTCTTGCGAGTCTTGCGTCGGACGGCGGGTATCCAGTGCAATGAAGGCATCATTGAGGGCAGTGAGAAGATGATGCCTAGCGGGGTTGTTCTCATCGAGATGATTTGCAGTTTCAAGGGCAATACGGGCAAGGGCAATGAGTTCGCGGGTGGGCTGATGGATCTGCACGACGGCGCAGGGGCGCATGTATAACTTTGTGAAGAAGTCGCCATGTTCCATGCCGCCCAAACCCGTCCAGCCGTGCAGGGTGAGGGTGTGTTCTTTACCGTCATGCCATTCAGGTTTGAGCAAAATTTCCTGGTGATGACGGTCGCATGTAGCGTATGGGACTCCGTCCACATAGGCGAGACATTCGGGGTGTGAGAAGTCACCCGCTTCGCCAAGCGGAAGAAACAGAGCGATTGGTTGCGATGCATCCATAAATTCAGGGACAGTAAATTTCATGCGCAAGACAAAATCCTGCATCCACGAACCCCAGTATTCGTTGGCGCCAATTTCTTTCCATGAAGAATCGTCAACGTTTGTTTCGATGGGCGGGTGAGTCAGCGGACTTGCCAATTCAGCATATTTGAATGATGGCAATGCCTTGCTCTTGATGTAAACCAATGGCGAGATAAGTTCAAGTCGTTGTTTGATCTTTTCGGGTGTCCAGCGTTGTTTGTGATACATGGAGCCTCAAGGATGAATTATGAAGGATGTAATGATGAAAAAGTCTTGATGGCAGACCGCCGACCGTTGACCGCAGTCTGCCGTCGGTCGTCTGCGGTCAAAGTGTGTGTGCAATTCCGAAAGATAAATTATGTTTCGTTGAATAATCAGGCAAAATCTTCAACGTGCGTTCAACCATATCTTGCGGAATATTGTCCAGCGGCACATTGCAGGCTTTCAAGGCTTTTTCCAGCGGCGCGATGTCTTGTCCTTGCAGTTTGGCGATGAGTAAAATGGCAGGTCCGACCAAGTCGCCGTGCGGGAGTCCGTGCCCCATTTCGTTTTCCACGGCATATGCGAAGTAGTGCTCGCTCCCCTCTTCGGGGCGGGAGTGACCGACCTGGTTGCACAACTGAACTTCCATCGCCAAACAGTCATACAACGTTTTGAGTCCGTCATGGTCACCGCGCCCTGCGGCTTCGGCGCAATCAAGCACACCGCTTAAAATGGATTGGGCGTTATCGTACACCCATGGGATGAACTCCATACCAGTGGGATTCTTGCCCTGCTCATGCGCGAACTTCCAATCCCATGCGCCAGTGGCAATCGACATGACATCGGTAATGCCCGCAGCACGGATAAAAGCTGGGGCTTTGGCGATCGTTTCAAAGTCCAGGATGAGGCGCTCGGGTACTTTCGTCTCGATGTAGT
>VGOX01000042.1 GCA_016875755.1 Chloroflexota bacterium | reverse complement strand
AAAATGGTGTCAAGGCTCTTTCCGCTTTGCGCCTTGCCTTTACAGGTTCTCCTTTCTTGCCCGATTTTGTCGCTCCGCTACCCTGAGTAGTTACCTTTAGAAACTGCTTACCACGACTCTACCTCGGCTTTGAGATGCCTGTGATAGGGCGTTTGGTGCAGGTGCGCCAGTTTCAGGTTGTGATGGTCGCTCTGGTCGAAGGTAATGTCACGGTCGATCACACGCCGCTCGGCAGATGCCGCCAACACCACATCCGACTCGATGGTACGGGCGGGGTAAATGATCATGCCCGAACCGATGCGGCAATTATGTCCCACACAACCGCCCAACACCGGGCGGTTGGAAATGCTCAACTTTCCATTGCCATCCCGCGCGCGTAGGGGAGCGGGAATCAGGTTGTAATCCGTCCATGTGGAACCTGCGCCGATGAAGGTATTTCTACCAATCACACACATTTGCAAACAAGTATTTTGCGCCACCATCGAATTTTCCATGAGGGTGGTCATAAACAAGGCGGTGCGGAACGGCAAAAAAGCGCCATCACCGATCACCGAAAGCATCAGTTGAACATCCTGTGAAATGTTGACGTTGTTCCCAATAACGCAATTCTCGATAACCGCACCCGCATTAATGGTGACGTTATCGCCAATGATCGTTGGTCCATGAATGACGGCGCTTGGGTCAATGACACAACCCTTGCCAACTTTCACCAATTCGGAAGACTCAAGCACTTGGCGTCCTTCATAGATCGCCTTGCCGAGAATTTTAATTTTAAAACCGAGGTCTTCATTCAACCGTTTTTCAAAACGGGCTCCGCGAGCAAACTGGCTGAAAACCATATCCGCGATAAAAACATGCACCCACGAATCGATCGACATCATCGCCCGCAACGGAACCTGGAAGACAAGGTCTCCGCTTTGGTCTCCCATATAGGTCGGCACATGGTAGTAACCGATCTCACGCGCCTGCATGTCAATCACCAATGGGTCTACGCCCGCCACAGGACCATTCGGGTAATACCACAAATCCGCCAGGTACAAACTACCTGCCGGAGTGTAGGAACTTGAAAGCGGTAACGCATGCTCACGAAAGGCGGGGTCATCCGCGCGAAATGCGGCACGGACCGGGCGGTTTTGTTTGAGCGCCTGCTCCATGAATTCATTAATATAGAATTCGTCAAAGAAGAGGTTGTCGCGGTATACAATGGTCGGCTCACGCACGGGTTGGAGGCGGTCACCTTGCTTTAACTCCATTTCACGAGTCACATAGGGAGCAAGCAAATTCCGCTGGTGAAGCCAGAGCGGCGAGTTCTGGATGCAAAGTTCACGCGCCGGCTCACAAAACGGCATAATGGGGTTCGGCGCATGGAGGATAATCTTAAGCATACATGGAGATTATAAAGCAAAGCAGGGGATAAGACACGCCGCAAAGCAAAACAAATTTGTTATTAACCAATCAAAATGAACTACGAAAGCGGGATTTTATCGATTACAACCGTGCAGGCTGCGCCGCCATGCGCAATACAGGCGGTTTCTTCCACATTAAACACTTTTCCCCCACTCACCCAATACAATGCCTCTTGCAACAACCCCACCGCCAAATGACAGGTGGGACCGTCTGTTTGCCTGCCCCAACACAGCGGACAACGCTCGATATGCCAAAGGATCTGCTTTTCTGTTTCTTCAACTCGCACCTGTTGGTCAGTATGCTTGTTGAACAAATCCGCAAACACCTTCGCCCCGGTATGCAATTTCGTGGGAAGCGGCAATAAACGGAATGCTGTCTCCGTCAGACCGAGCATGGAACCGTATTCCTTAAGTCCATACTTGAAGCACGCGCGTCCCGTCCGCAACGCCAGCCCCCGCCCCCCTCGCAGACCGTAGGCCTGTTCCAGCGCTTCCATGATTTGACTCACCGATTCAAAGGGAAACGTCCGCTCCATGCTAGCAGATGGAGAATGTTGAATAAGTCCTTCCAGCGCAGCCAGACGAAGGATGGCATCCACCCCGCTTCTGCCGATCACCTCCTCCATGCCAAGCAGGATGATCCTCCCCTTTTTTTGAGGATAAAAATAGGTTGGTGAACTCATGAAGTTGGGTATTCTTGATCCAGGAAGTTTTTTAATTTGAGAGTGAATTCTGTCGGCTGTTCGAGCATGGGGAAATGCCCCGCGTTCGGGAAGCGCTCAATCACAGAATGGGGAATGCCAGCAACCATCGGTTTCCACTGCAGGGGGTGGACGATCAGGTCCTTGTCGCCATACATGCCCATGGCAGGGACTTTGATCTGCGAAAGCATCGGGGTTAGGTCGGTGCGGCGGAGTGAGGCAATTGACAGCAGGAACGATTCAACCGTCGTACGGGAAAGATCACGATCCATCATGTCGGGAAAGCGCGGATCACTACAGATCATGCGCGAGTAGTAATATTTCATGAACGTGCGGAAGGGTCCCATCATATTGAAGAGCATGAAGGCGATCGGGCGGTACCCAGCCATTTTCAGCAGGGGCGCAAGGGATGAGCCCACCATCGGCGAACCGACCACCACCACTTTGCTGACGCGTTCTGGATACTGAATGGCAACTGCAAGGCTGACCGTGCCGCCCATGCTGTGTCCCACCAGCGGCGCATGCACAATCCCCAATTGCTCCATGAATTGATTAACAAGGCTTACAAAATCTGAAACAGCGTAGGTTTCACGCTTCTTTCCCGATTCGCCAAACCCCCAAAAATCCATCGCGTAGGTGCGGTAAAACGCGCCAAGATATGCCATGGTTTCCTGCCAAAGCCCCCACGAGCCAAGCCAGCCATGCAAAAGAATTACCGGGCGCCCGCGCCCGTATACTTCATAATGAACAATTCCCTGATCAGTCGTAATGGAAGACACAGCAACTCAATAGACCACCCGTTATTTCCCGGATTCCATTTCGTGAAGGATGCTGTACAACAACTCAAGCAATACGGTCTTTACCGTATCTCGATTTGTGGCGGTACAGGGTAATAATTTTGTAGATTTATCCAAACGCAGGGCATTGCGGACATCTTCGATCTCCCAGGCATCTTCCATGTCCTGTTTGTTCGCAGCGACAACAAAAGGTGTAGGGGCATACGCGCGGAAGGTTTCGAGGATCGAGCGCGCCTCGCGGAAGGTTTCAGGGCGGGTGCTATCCACCATGACAATGAAACCCAGCATACCTTCAGAGAGGATCTCCCACATGAAGTCGAAGCGTTTCTGTCCGGGCGTGCCGAACAGATACAGGACCAGGTCTTCGTCCACCGTGATGCGCCCGAAATCCATTGCAACTGTGGTGGCATTCTTGACCGAGCGTTCTTCGTCCGAGGATATCTTGCGTTCCGTGGCGACAACATCAATCTCACTGACAGACTGAATAAATTGCGTCTTGCCAGCGCTGAATGGACCTGTGACTACCATTTTGACCGTTTGCATAAATCCTATTCCTTCCGACCTGGTTTCATTACATCGTGCGAATGCGGCCGATCAGTTTATTGATCAATGATTTCTGTTCTTCTTTGTCCTGAGTTGGGAACATCTTCGGGTTCGGCGGGGTCGGGGCATTCAAAGGGCGCACCAATTCCACCAAACCTGCCTGCAAAAGACCATACACGATCCTGCGGACTTCGATCTCGGTCAGTTTGTTCGTGCTTGCGATCTGACGCATCGTATTCTTCGGGTCAACGAACTTCACAACCTTCCACTCGTCCACGCTCAAATTGACATTGGTGAGCGGGCGGTCTGTGAACTTGAGCGCCATATCCAAACTCGGAATTTCATCCTGTAATTGTTCCAGTTCGCGCAACTGCCGTGAACCTTCAATAATAATGTTCTCAAGGTCCAAACGCACGTTGATGCGGTCATCGGGCGGGAGCATATCGTTCTCGAAACGGAAAACGCCTTCCACCCAGGTGAAGAGGCGTCTTACAACATCTGTAAAATACCCCTGCAAATTCAGCAAAATATCGTCCTGCGAAACATATCCCGCGTTGATGAGCAGCAAACCAAGTTCCTTGTCGGTCATCTGACCGGCGCGGTCGGCTATGGCGCGATATTGATTGGCATTGATCTTATTCGCCTTGTGTAATACAGCGGCAAGGCTGCCATCCTCACGACCGATACGGGCATAGGCTAATTTCCCCTCGCGGAAGGAGATCAAAGCCTGCTCCGAAGCCCCATCCACCACAAGCGTCCCCGTTTTGCTTGCCAGATTGATCAGGTTTAGAAGTTGTGTGATCGTGAAATCGCGTAAGTTGCCACGCAGCGCCATATTTCCTCTTTTTCCTTCCAAAGCGGGAAGGACTGGAAAATTATACTTGCAAAATTGTTATAGCGTCAATTAAAGTCTTTACAACCTTGTTATGAAACATTCATGCTCTAAAATCCGAGGAGTTTTCCACAAAAGGTGTTCCAAAAAAGCGGCGGATGGGAGTTCCCATCCGCCGCTTTAGAGACAAAAAACTGCTTAGTAGATCGGATACACGTTTGATAACCGCTTGGGGAACAAGGCATTTACCAGCACCCGCGCCGTGTGATTCTCGCAATAGCAATCCACAAAGGCATGGCGCAGTTCGTCCAGACTGCGATGACCAAACAACAGGTGCAGAAAGGTCAGGTCGGGGAAACTGGCATCGGTGGATGTACCAGTCGAGATTTTCATCGGCTCAATAAGCGATATGCGCCCCCGCTCAAAGACGAGACGAACACCCTCACGATAAAAACTGAGCTTCAACTCACCCGTATATCCCGCCGCAATGGACTCAACCAGCCGCTTCTCCAACACAGGGGCAACCTGCTTCAGAAATGCCGCCACATTCGCCACGCGGACATAGTACGCATACGGCACGCGCTGCGCGGGGAGTTTATCTTCCAACGCCTCATAAACGGGATGCCCCTCACCGAGACTAAACCCAAAGGAGGTGCGGGGCTGCGAAGTCTGCTCAGCGTATTCACCGCCTTTTTTCCACAAGAAGCGCACCACACTGGGAGAAACCTCCAGCCACGAAGCGCCTTTGGCAATCCCATAATAAGTGCAATACAAGCCGCCAAACCAATTCTCGCCAGCATACTGGAAATACCCAACCCGTTCCCCTTGCACGTTCTCGATCACCATCATTTCAAAGCGATTTATATTCTCTCTGCTTTGCCCGCTCATTTCATAACGGATATCTGCAAGTTCGCGCTTGCAGGAAATGGCATAACGCGATTCATTATCTCGATATACCTGCAAAATAAATTCCGCGTCTGCATCTTCAGCAGGTCGGATCTTGAATGGTTCTACTTCACCTTCCTTCAAGGCAGGCACATGCGGTTCATATCCAAATTTCCGCCCGACAAAGTTCAGCACCATGTCGTACCCAAATTGACGATAAAAATACGGAATGCCTGTAATGATCTGCACCAGGTGTCCGCGCTCTTCACTCCACTTGTGGACCTCTTCCATTTGAATGCGTACCAAACCGCGCTTGCGAAATTCGGGCAGGGTTGAAACCAACTCAGGCCGCCCCACACCAAACTCGATGCCTTCATACGTCCATGTTTGCGGGATCAGGCACAAGGTGGAAACAATGCGCCCCGTGGAAGTTTCCTCGACGATGGTGAAGTCGCTTGGGCGTGTGGTCGGGTGGATGGGGGCAAGCAGGTCACGGGTCCAGACTCCGATGCGCTCGTAGGGTTTGTCGGGACCGTCGTCACTGTGCATGCGGCTGTTCATATCCGCCAGTGCATCAGCATCCTCTGCAGAGGCACGGCGCAGAATCAATCCGTCACCGAGGTCACGGATGAAAAGTTCAGATGTTGTACTCATGATCTTTCCTGTTTTTGAAACCCCCGTTTCGCGGAGGGTTCACTTAAGTTTCAAAATTTGTTTCAACTGGCTCATGGCTTCCTGCGGATTCCTGAACAGGATGCCTTGCATGCCAATTTGCTGACATGCTTCGATGTTAGCGGAGACATCATCCACAAAGACCGCTTCATTCGCCTTAACTCCAGCCTGCTCCAATGCATGGAGATAGATCCTCGCTTCGGGCTTTGCCACACCGACCTCTGCCGAAATGGAGAGATGGTCGAACGCATCGGCAATCTTCGTGCGGACGAGATTCTCGCGCATGTCGGACCAGGCATTGCTGATCAACCCCGTTTTGAAACGCGGACGAAGACTGCGCAAAAATTCGACGATCTCCCAATCGACCACGTCACCGCCAAAGAACTCATCTTCGATCGCTTTGATCTCAGAGTTCTTGACCTTCAAGCGGCGGGCGACGGCACGCCAGTGTTCCTCCACGCTGACCGCGCCGATGGTTGCCTGTTTTGCCGTGGGGCTGTTGAAGACGATATTGTCAATGTCGTCGTATTCCATGCCGAAGCGCTGCGCCAGATGCTGGCGCGGCGCTTGAAATTCCGTGCGTTGAATTACTCCGCCAAAATCAAAAAATACTGCGCGAATGCTCATGCAATTCCATTTCACAAAAATATCCCGCAGACTTGGGAATGCCAAACCTGCGGGACAGTTTCAACCGAACGACTGCTATTTCTTCTTGGTCTTTGCAGTAGTCTTTGCGGGCGCTTTCGCGGCAGGCTTTTTCTCTGTGGTTGTCTTTTTGGCAGCGGGTTTCTTCTCGGCTGCAGGAGCTTTCTTCGCGGTGCTGCTGGAGGCGGCTTTCGCTGTCTTCTTCACAGGTACCGTTTTTTGAGAAGGTGAAGCAGGCTCCTTGGTGGCAGCCTCTGCCGCAGCAGATTGCTGCTTGGCAGCCTCACGCCAGTTGGGGAAGAACAGTTCCATGCGTTGGCGGGAAATGGAATTGGCACGGCGGCAGCGCGGGCAATGTGCATCATAGTGATTCTGGTGCTTTTGATTCATGGAAACAATCGCGGTGAGCAATATGGCGCGGCTGAGAGTGAACGGGGTCTGGCAATAAAGGCAACGCAGGTTCATAAAATTCTCCTTACTTTCGGGCGGTCGTTTTTTTTATTCCTCCAGTGATTCTACACTGATTTCACGTCCTTCGCGAATCGTCTTTTCGTAGGTGTCGTATGCGCGATAGACAGACATGCCCGCCTTTTCGTACAGTTTCAGGGCGCCGGTCAGGTTTTGGGCATCCACACCCAAGCCTGCCGCGCGTTTGCCGCGTTTGTAGAATTCGCCAAAACTGTGCTGGAGCAGCGCCAGTCCCAGCCCATGTTTGCGCCACGGGCGGCGGACTCCCAGAATGTTGACCCAACTGACATCCACATCGTCATAAGATTCGAGGCGGCTCAGGCTGATACCTGCGATCTGGTCGCCATCCATCGCGAGGAACCACAGGTCGGGGTCTTGTCCATCCGATTTCATGAAATGCGCGAAACGGACAAGCCCTTCCTCGTACGGCTCTTCGATGTGACCGAAATGGTCACGGAAGGATTCGCGCACAGCATCGTAAATGGCGGGAATGTCTTCATGGGTGCTGGTCCGCACCGTGATGCCCTCCGCCCAGACGGGAGCAGGCGGCGCTTCGTTCATCTCGATGCGCATCTGATACGAACTGCGGATGTAGGTGAAGCCGCGTCCTTCAAAGACCGCCTTGGCATTCTCTGCAACGCGCGGCGCACCCGTGCGGGGAGCGAAACGCAGGTCGGCGGGTAGGTCTGCCAGAACGCGGGAGGCATGTTCCTCTGCCCAAGTGAGCAGCGCGGAGGCAATGCCCATGCCCCAATAATCGGGGTGGACTCGCCCCCAAACCCACGGGTGGACAGGCGGGTTGGAATTCGTCCACACTTCGGTGTAGCCGACCAACTCCCCCGTCGGCGCGAAGACGAGGCGAATATCGCGAGCGGGGTCGAACTTCGGCGAAGACCAATCTTCACGAATAACCTCCGCGCTGACGAAGTCGTTCTCTCCGATCACACGCTTTGCCCAGGCGTTGAACATGGCGAAGGCAAGATCGGCGTCTGCCAGGGTCGCACTGCGGACAGTGAAACCTTCGGGCAATTGCATGGTTTTTGTTTCGAGCATTTCTTTCATGGTGTCCTCTTATTCTTCCAAGCTTTGTCCGGGACGAAGTTCTTTATCGTAGGTGATGAACTCGCTGACAATATGCATGCCTGCTTTTTCGTACAGGCGAGTTGCACCCGTCGAGTTCGCAGCATCCACGCCCAAACCAACCGTCTTCATACCGCGTTGATAGAAATCAGCGAAAGAATGTTTGAGCAGCGCCATGCCTAGTCCGTGTTTGCGCCACGGCTTGCGGACGCCGAGCGTGCCCACCCAACCGATGCCCATGCGGTAACGGTTCTGCGAGAAGCCCGCAATTTTTTCGCCGTCCCAGGCGATAAGCCAAAGGGTTGGGTCAAATTCGGGTTTGTCAAGTTTTCGGTGAGACCACTCTTCAATGGTTGAAGCATGGCTGCCCCAATGCTCGCTGAAAGCTTCATTTTCCGCTTCCCAAATAAGATGTGCATGCGCTTCCTTATCAAAGGGACGCAGTTCAATGCCTGCTGGAAATTCAGGTACTGAAGGTGCTTCCGGAAGGTTGATTTCCATGCGCCAGTTAAAACGGACGGGCACATACCCATCTTTTTCATGGGCAAGTCTGGCTTCTTCATCCTTTCCATCCATTGAACTACGGATGAAAACACGCAGGTCTGGCTCAGCCAATTTCATTTCCTCACGGGCGCGTTCGTCAACACGTGCAAGCAAGGCGGGGAAAATTCCCTGTCCTTTGAATGCAGGATGCACATAAATATCAGCGTTGAAATAAGCAAAGCCTTGCGAGTTAAATACTTCAGCATATGCAGCCAATTGACCGTCGCTTGCCTGAATAACATAACTATCCGTTTCAGGGTTGAACTTGGCGCTGTGCCATTCGTGCTCCAATTCCTCCGGGGTGGCAGCCATCGTGGTATCACCGTCCGCTTCGCAGACATCGTAGATGAGTTTCGCCACAGCGTGGACGTCTGCCCACGTAACAGCTCGCAAACTGAGGTTTAGATCAAGAAGCGTTTTATTTTTCATTGTTCAATTCTTTCCATTCGTCAAACAAAATTCCCATGTAGATAATATCCCAGCTTTTGCCATCTTTGAGCAATGCGGCGCGGCGGCGTCCTTCGATCTGAAAGCCGCACTTTTCATAAGAACGGATGGCACGCGGGTTGTATTCAAAAACGGTCAGCGAAACGCGGCGCAGGTTGAGCTCGGTGAAGGCGTAGCGCAGAGCGATTCTCATCGCGTCGGAGCCGTAGCCTTTGCCCCAGTCATCGCGCTTGTAAATGCCGATGCCGATAAACGCCTCACCCGCCGCGATATTCTCGATTTCAAGGTCGGTCTCACCGAGCAGGCGGTTATCGTCCAACGCGCGGATGCTGAACCAGTAATGGGTTGGGTTTTCCTGGCCCATTTCCTTTTTATAAAATTCAACACCCGCGCGCGATGAATGCAGCCGAGCGGGACCCGTGCCAAACAAGCGCACGAATTCCGTATCGCGGCTCCAAGCAGGGACTGTTTTGCCGAGTTCTTCGGGGTCAGCAGCAGACAGGCGGACGAGGGTTCCACGATAAAGATCTTTCATCGCTTCGCCCTACGCCCGATCCTGTTCCTGCCATTCGGCATTGAGCAAGCCCAAGCCGATGATGTCCCAAAATTGCCCGTCGCGATGCAATGCCTTGCGGCGACGGACTTCCTCCACGAAACCAAACTTGTGGAAGAGACGCAGCGCACCTTCGTTATAGGCAGGTACCACCGCTGTCACACGGAAGAGGTTGAGCTCACCGAAGGCGTAGCGCAACAGCATGTTTAATGCCTGTGTGCCGTAGCCTTTGCGGCGGAAAGCGGGTTCGCCGATGCCGAGAGTGAGGAAGCCATTGCCGTTCGTCCAATCGACATATTCGATAGACGCCATGCCGATGAAACGATCCTCTTCGCGGGTGCGGATGGTGAAGTAGAACAGGTCGCGCTGTTCCTCCATCTCTTTTTCGATGGCTTCATATTGCTTTTTTACCATCGCGGGAGAAAGCGGTCGGACGGGTTTTAACTCCATCTGGCGCATGAATTCGTCATCATGTGTCCAGCGGGATTCAATGTCAGGGTGCGTTTCATGGTCGATGGGACCGAAACGGACATCCTTCGCTTCAAAAAGTTGGGTTTGTATAGCAAACATGATGTTTATTTCCTTCGGTAAAACAAAAAGCGGTCACAAGAGGATGGCTCCCGTGACCGCTTTTGACGGTTAAAGAAAAACGACCACGGGCTGGGCGCCGTGGTCGTAAGGTTGCGAAAAAGAACCTACCGACGAACAGGCGCACTACGGCTATCAACGCCAGCAGCGAAGCCAGCGAGAGCGGAAATGATGTAGAACTTGGACATAACCATGGGTCGTGCGCCTCCTTTCAAAAAATTTGCTTTCTTCAAGCGGTTGAGAGTTTATCACGCAAGCCAGATCAACGTCAAGGATATTTTTATAAAACAGTACAAAAGTACCAACCCGTTCTTATCTCCTTTGTCCACTAAAGAATAAAGCAGATGAAAAGGATAAGCCCAATGATCGCATGGAGATCTACCATGAACATCAATGAACTGCATATCGTCTTGATCGCCTCACAGGATGCTGAAATGGTCAGCGTATGGGAAACTCTTTTCGAGCAGAAGAATTGCCGCGTAGTCGTTGAACGCACGCCTCGCAACACAGTGCAAACTTCGCGCCTGCTTGCACCAACACTCATCGTCCTCGACCTTGAGATGGCGGATAATGACAGGCTGGCGCTTTGCAAGGGACTACGCACCACCACAAACGGCACACTTTTGCTTCTGGCTCCGCGGCACAGAAAAATCGACCTGGCAAATTATCATTTGGGTGCGTTTCATTTTAGTTGAAAGTCAAGCATCACTCTGGTAAAGTGAGTTTGAGCAAACGACTTCAGGAGAAACGCCATGACTTTC
>VGOX01000041.1 GCA_016875755.1 Chloroflexota bacterium | reverse complement strand
CTCGCGGATGAACTTATCCAGCATATCAACGATAACCCTGAGATCATCCCCAGTGATGTAACACTCTATATCCTGCGCAACCTCAACCCAGATGGCGACGCGCGCGATCACGGCATCGACGGTCGCGTCAACGATCACGGCGTGGACTTGAACCGCAACTTCCCCACCAATTGGTCAGCCACATGGAACCGCAACGGATGCTGGAATTACGGTCCCACCACGGGCGGTACAGGTCCAGGCTCGGAACCTGAAACCCGTGCCATGATGTACTTTTTACAAACTCATAACGTTGAAACCCTCATCAGTTATCACAGCGCAGCGCTGGGCGTCTTCCCTGGCGGCGAGCCGTGGGAAAAAACCTCGATAGAATTTGCCAAAGCTCTCGCCAAGGCAACGGGTTATAAATTCCCACCCATTGATACGGGCTGCATCTTCACAGGCACACTCGCCGATTACGCCGTTGAAATGGGCGCGGTTTCGGTGGATATGGAGCTTTCCACACATCGGCATACAGATTTCAAACAGAACTTAAATGCTTTGGAAGTGCTTTTGAACTGGGACAAAACCATCAAATAACATAGGAGACCGAATGACACAAAAAGTTGATACCCTCTTCATCAACGCCATCGTGTTGACGATGGACGAAAAACTTACTCAATATGACCCCGGCGCAGTTGCCGTCAAAGGCGATGCAATTGTTGCTGTTGGGCTGGAAGAAAATCTCAAAAAAGAATATTCCGCCAATGAAGTTATTGACTGCGGCGGAAAAGTGCTCATGCCTGGGCTGGTCAACGCCCACACCCACGTCCCCATGACGTTGCTGCGCGGCCTGGCAGATGATCTGCGCCTCGATGTGTGGTTGATGGGCTACATGCTGCCCGTGGAACGCGAGTTCGTCTCGCCTGAATTTGTGCGGCTTGGCACGCTCATCGCCTGTGCCGAGCAGATCCGCAGCGGTGTGACGACCTTCAACGATATGTACTTCTTTGAAGACGACATTGCTCAAGCCGCTGCCGACGCAGGCATGCGCGCTGTGTGCGGTCAATCCATCATGAAATATCCCGCGCCCGATGCCGATGCATTCGAAGACTCAATCGCCTATGCACGCGAATTCATCAAAAAATGGAAGGGACATCCGCTCATTGTCCCTGCGATTGCGCCGCACGCGCCCTACTCCACCACGCCTGAAATCCTGCGCACCTGCGCTGAGATCGCCAAAGAATATGATGTACCGCTGCACATTCACATCTCTGAAACCGCATTCGAAGTCGAGAACATGCGCAACGAACAAGGCATGCCTGTTGTGCCGTATGTCAAAAAGCAGGGTTTGCTTGAAGCCAAGGTCATCGCCGCGCACTGTGTTCACATTGACGCGGGTGAAATGAAAACGCTGCAACATGTCAACGCGGGCATTGCACACAACCCGTCTTCGAATCTCAAACTCGCATCGGGATTTGCGCCCGTGCCCAAAATGCTCGAAACGGGATTGAACGTCGGCATCGGCACAGATGGTCCCGCCTCGAACAACGACCTCGACATGTTCGAGGAAGTACGTCTCGCCTCTTTCGTAGCCAAAGCTGCTTCAAACGACCCGACCACTGTCCCCGCCTCGACAGCGCTCACGATGGCTACCCGCATGGGCGCACAGGCGCTCCACATCGGGGACATTACAGGCTCACTGGAAGTTGGCAAACGCGCCGATCTCATTCTGGTGGACACGTCTCCCCTACACAATTCTCCACGCTTCAAACGTGACCCGATGAACGCTTATGCCCAACTAGTCTTCGCCTCCAAATCCACCGATGTAACGGATGTGATGGTGAATGGTAAATGGTTGATGCGCGGCAAAGAGTTGCTGACGCTCGATGAAAAAGATTTGTTGGATCAAGCACGCGAGTTGGCGCAGAAAATTGACACCTTCCTCATCAACCGCGAACAATCGGTGTTATCAAAACTGATTGCACTCGGCGGCTCGATGGAACAGGAGTCGTTCGAGGTGCAGGTCAAGGTCAAGGTGGTCGAACCAGCTTCACTTGTCCAGAAAATTAAGCGAGAAGAGATCGAGATCACCGCGCACAAGCATTATCAGCAGTACGATAATTATTTCCTCTTCGACGATCCAAATCAGGGAAGGTTGCGCTTCCGTGAAGATAATCTCATCAATCAAAAAGGGGATGTGGAAAATGTGCGTTCGCGTTTGACGCTGCTTGGGCAAAAACGCGAAGGTGAGGTTGGTCATGATGTGGCTCTTTCACGCAGCCGCTTCCTAGCACCAGCCACTCATACATTGCGCTTCTACCGTGAGTATTTCAAACCTGCGCAGGAAATTTCAGTGGAAAAAGACCGCCTACGCTGGCACATCCATTATAAGAATACGGAGTTCTTTATCAATCTTGACGAAGTGAAAGTGCCACAGATGGGGCACTTCCTTGAGATCAAGAGCCGCACATGGAGCCGCAAGGATGCCGACCTGAAAGCAGAACTTGCAGCTGAACTTTTAGATCTGCTGGGCGTCGGCGATGCGGAAACTGTGACACAAGATTATATTGAAATCTTGACGACGAACTAATATTGAAAGACGGACGACGGACGGTAAACCGCGGTCTGCGGTCTATCGTCCGTCGTCTTTTTACAGGTGAAAAAATATGGAAACCTTACGTAAAAGCATCGCAGTATTTTGCGCGATCACGTTTATCTTTGCTGGGGTTGCGGCGCTCTTTCTCTTCAACTTTGATCAAAGAGCTTTTACTGCAGAAACCTATCAGCAGGCGTTTGCACGCGAGGATTTTTACAACAAACTCCCCGCTATTATGGCAGATTCCATGGTCTCCTCAGGGGCAGACCAAAATCAGTTTCCCATTGTGTTGCAAGGCATGAGCAGGGATGCGTGGGAAACTTTTTTTCGCGCCTTGCTGCCAGCCGAAACCCTGCGTGTGATGGGCGATGATGCGATGAATTCGATGGTTGCATATCTGACGATGGAAACGGATACAGCGCTATTGAACCTCGCACCACTGAAAGCGAATTTGGTTGGGGACGCGGGAGTCCAGGCAGTTTTTTCGCTTTTGCGCGTCTTCCCTGACTGCGACCTGTTTCAAATTGGACAGATTACCCTGAGCCTGATGTCGGGTGGGCAGATCGAGTTATGCAACCCGCCCGCAGATCTGCACCCTATTCTCATCCCTGTGATTCAGGGACAGATGCAATTCATGTCAGCCGCGATTCCAAATCAGATCGTGATCGCCAGCGCACCGCCGCAGAATGATCCACGCCAGAGATTGGAGACAACGCGCCTGTTCATGCGGATCAGTCCGCTGCTGCCGCTTTCGCTTTTGCTTGGAATCATGGTCTTTGGGGTGCGGCCATTGAAAGGCTGGCTGACGTGGTGGGGAATTCCGCTGGCGCTGACAGGCGGGCTGACATTTGTTATCGCACTTCTCGGCGGTCCTGTCTTCGGAGAAGTATTTCAACGCATGCTACTCGCTCAAATGCCAAACTACCTCCCCACCCTGCTATTGGATTATGCGGGCAGTCTCGCCGTCGCGATGGTCGAGGCGTTGCTTACCCCAGTCATGTGGCAGGGACTGGCGCTGGTGTTCTTCGGTGCGGGGATGGCAGGCGTGGGGTATCTTGTAAAAACGGTGAAAACACGGGACTAATCTGACCGTAGACGATGGACAGCAGACCACGGTGTGCCGTCCATCGTCTGTAATTCACGGGCAGGCATTTGCTATTTGTTCTTCGAGGGTAACCGCGAAGACATGATAGCCTGAGCCGTCACATACGGCGCGGAAGTAGTAATAATTGGTCGTGTATGGGTACGCGACAGCTTGTAATGCTTCGATGCTAGGGTTGGAAATGGGCGTAGGCGGCAAGCCAATAAATTGATAGGTGTTAAAAGGTGAATTGACCTTGAGGTCATTCAAAAAGAGCGGGCTTTTCCACCAGGATTTCGTATCAATTTGATAACCGAGAGCGTATTGAACGGTTGGGTCGGCGTCTAATTTCATGCCAATGGCGAGGCGGTTGAGATAGACCGATGCAACAATCGGCGCTTCTTCGGTGTGGATGGCTTCGCGCTCGACGATGGAAGCGAGGATGACTGCCTGGTAGACGGTCAGCCCGCGATCGGAGAAGGCGGAACGCAAATCGTCCGTGATGCGGATTGTGAAGTTGCGGGCGATGACATACAGCAATTGATCGACAGTGGTTTCGCGCGGAAGAGTGTAGGTGTCTGGGAAGAAGAAGCCTTCCATGCTGGCTGGGGAGAACTCTGCGATCACGGCGGGCGGAGTTGCTGCAGCGGAGAGAAAGGCTTCGGGCGCAATGGACAAGCCCGAGGTTGGGAGTGAGGCGGCAATCTCTTCCATCCGCCAGCCTGGGAGGATCACGAGAGAAGCATCCGATGGGGAAAATTTTTGCAGTGCTTGCGCGATGTCAATGATGGATTGGGCGGGGCTGATTTTGAAATCGCCTGCCTGAATGGTGAGGTCGATGCCTGTATACACGGCATAATCGTAGAAGGCGTTAGCGCTGGTGATAAAGCCGAAACTTTCCAGACGACCCGCAATCGAGAAAACGGATTCGCCCTGCTCGATGCGGAAGGTCTGTTCAATTCCATTTGGGTCACGCGGAGTGGAGAGAATGTCACCGTGCATGAGCAGGCGTGACGCATATTCGATGCGGTTCGAGATGGAGAGCTGTTTCGCGGGCGGGCCATACAACAATGAAGTGCGGGCGGGGATGTGATAGAGGAATGTAAAAACACATCCACAGGAGATGAGGATTAGAAAAGCAAGGATGAAATAGTATTGGTAACGGCGCATTCGGATTTTCGATTTGTGATTTTGGATTGGCAATTGAAGACCCTTCGACAGATTCAGGGAAAGTTTACGATTTACGATTAGCTTCAAGATAGGATTGCAATATTACCACTGCTGCAAATTCATCCTGATGACCTGCGCGTTTTTTGCGCGAGACGCCGAGTTCGATGCGGGCGGCGCGGGCGATCTGGGTGCTGTGCGATTCGTCCCACATTTGGATGGGGATGTTCGTCTGGTTGCGGAGTTCATCGGCGAAGCGTCCCGCGCGGCGTCCTGCGGGATTTGGCTCCCCATCGTCATCATACGATTGTCCAACAACGATCAAGCCGACTTCGTTGTGTGCGGCAATGTCGGCAACTTGCGCGGCATCGATGATGCGCGAGACGTGCTGGATGACTTTCAAAGGGCTGGCGATGGTAGCAGTCGGGTCGCTGAGCGCGAGGCCGATGCGTTTTTCGCCGTGGTCAACTGCAAGGATTCTCATGGCTGCTTAGCGACGGCGGACCACGGACCATGAAAACTTTCATCCATCATCCGCGGCCAATGGTCTATCGTCTAATTTACCTCCACTGAAATATTGAAGGGAATTAGCGGAAGATAGTTCCACCATGAAGGGGTGATGGTGATCTGCGGTTCTTCACGCAGAATAAATCGGCTTTGCAACTCAGACTGTGCTTGTTCAAGTTTTTTTCCGCGAATGGACGAGAGAATTTCGAGAATGTCTATATTGCGGCGTATGGTTTGGGTCACGTTAAGATCAAAATAGGTAGTGCCAGATGTATCTGTCACAGGCATGGAAAGCAGTTCAAAAGTTAGCTCGCCCTGTGGGACAAATCCCTGTGGGATGGCGGCGTTCATGGTGGAGGAAGCGAGCTGCTCCAAATCTGTTGAAAAAATATAAAGCGCAGATACTACTATTTGCATCCGTAAATTGAGAGAGCTGCCCGCTTCCCCAACAGGCGGAGAAAATTCCTCCATCAAGACTTCGGTGATCTCAAGAGTTTCGGTCAGCAACAAGTCATTGGTTCCGATCTGGCTGCGGATCTGTTCTTCGGCGGTGTGTTGCACTTCCTGTAAGACGGACTCGCGTAATCTCTCACGGTCTGCTTCGTTGGCGCCGATCCCTTTTACGTCGATACCGCCTGCGAGCGGCTCAGGGTTGCTGACCGTCATCGAAAGCCCAAGCGAGCCTTCGACAAACTGCACCGCGCCAACTCCCACGTTTCCATCACTCCCTCCCGCCAACGCCTCAATGCGGACTGCTACGATCTCATCCACACCCGCGGGCAAGCGGGCATCGTTCAACGTCACAAAACGGATGGACGGTGCGGCAGATACGATTGTCCCCGCAGGGATGGTCACTTCATCCGCGGTCAGGTTCATGAACTGCGCCACACCCCGCGCCTTCGTCTTTGGCAGCGAAACCACCCCGCTGACCGCTTTCGATTGTTCCACATCCACCGTGACCGAAATCGTTCGGGCAGTGACATTCCCTGTGATCGAAACCGCCTCAAAAGACGGACTTGCGCTGACAGGGATTACGATGGACTCCATCCGCGTTTCAGGATGTACAATCACCGCCGCACGCGGGACAAACAAGCCTGCCAGCACCAAAATGGCAGTTACCCCCGCTGTAAAAGTGACCACCCTCCCCAAAAGCGACGTGCGCCACGCTGGCTCTTTTTCATAGACCTCATCGCGCATTGCCCGCAAGTCACGGCGCGGCGGCGGAGGCGTGCGTTGTGTTCGGGGTGCAGAGGCAGGCCACAGGTCCTTTTGAGCCGATACTGTCGATTTGAAAACGGGAATCCCCAGCGATTCAGCATCTCGCCGCACATTGGCACGGCGTGTGACCAATCCCAATTGCGCCCCAAGTGAATCTGCGTGCCGTTGCAAGACTTTCAAATCCAGCAATCGCAGGGTGACCTTCTCATACTTGGGCCACACCAGCAAAATGCGCGGCGTCTTCGCCCACGATAATTTATCGCGGACGGAGATTAGGTCATCGTGAGATTCGAGGGTAATAATCTTTGTTTTCAAGGGTTAGTGAATGGTCAAATAGTCGCTTAGTTAGCGATTGAGAGTTCTTGCTTTTTCAACAAGGGACGGCAGGGTTTTCAAGAAGGAATCAACCTGTTCCGCAGTGGTATCTTTGCCGAGTGTAATTCGCAGGGAGCCTAACGCCCATTCGCGGGAATAGCCCAGTGCAGTGATCACGTCGCTGGGTTCGGGGTTGCCTGTTTTACAGGCGGAGCCAGATGAGCAGGCAAAACCTGCGGCATCAAGAAGTTGGAGCAATAAATTCCCGTCTACATCTTTGAAGACGAATGAAGCATGATTGGGCAAACGCTGTTCGGGGTGGCCTGTTAATCGAGAATCGGAAATCGTTTCTAGTACGTTTCCAATAATATGGTCACGCATCGGTTTGACATGCGCGGTGCGCGCTTCACGTTCCTCTGCTGCAAGAGATAACGCCTCCGCAAAGCCGACAATGTACGGCACATTATGCGTCCCAGCCCGCAGACTGAACTCCTGCCCGCCACCTGTCAGGTGCGGAAGAAGTTTCGTCCCCTTACGGATGTACAAGGCGCCCACACCTTTTGGTCCATAAAATTTATGTCCGCCCAATGACATCAGGTCCACGCCGAGGGTTGAAAAATTCACATCAAGGTACGCGGCGGCTTGAACGGCATCGGTATGCAAAAGGATGTTATTCGCCTTGGCGACTTCTGCCAAATTCGCAATCGGGTTGATCGTGCCAATTTCGTTATTGGCATACATCACAGACGCCAACAGAGTGTCGTTGCAAACTGCTTTGGCCAGCGCGTCAACGGTCACGCCGCCGAATTCGTCCACATCCAGCCATTCGAGTTGGAAGCCGTATTCTTTTTCGAGTTGCAAAGCCGTCTTACTCACGGCAGGATGCTCGGTCTTGGCGGTCAGGATCCAGGTCCCGCCTGAGGCGTTACGCCGTATGATTGCAGCGCCGCGCAGGGCAAGATTATCCGCTTCGGAACCGCCTGACGTGAAAATAATTTCATCCGCACGGCAGCCCAACACCGCCGCAACCTTCTCCCGCGCCTGCTCCACCGCTGCTTCGGCTTGTTGCCCCAGCCGATGAATGGACGATGGATTCCCGAAGTTTTCGCGGAAATACGGCATCATCGCGTCTAAAACACGTTGGTCAACAGGGGTTGTGGCGGCATAATCGAAATAAATCATGAAATGGATTATAGCAAACAAATCAAATCGAATGATAAAATTTGCGAATGTCAAAACAATGGATACGAATCGCGCTTGGGGGCATTGGTATAGGTTTGCTTGCCACCACTCTCTTTGCCAACCAATTCGGGCTGGATAATAACCCCGTATGGGGGGTGAGACGCTGGCTTGCATTTTTCCTTGGGTTTTTTATTCTTACGATTGCGCTTATTTATCGCGAAAATAATTTTCTCGGTCATTTATTTCATACCACGACAGGCCAGATGAATCTTGCAGTGATAAGTCTTGGCACAGTTGTCATCCTTGTTTACGTCTGGTACGTATCCATCGGTTTATGGACAACCTTCCCCAACGAGACAAGCTACTACGACCTGCTGGCGACAGCCTTCCGCAATGGGCAAACACATGTAGATGTAGCGCCTGACCCCGCCCTGGTTGCCCTCGAAAATCCGTACGAACCGCGCACCCGTGAAGGCATCCCTCTGCTTTGGGACGCCACACTCTACAATGGAAAATACTATCTTTATTGGGGACCCGCCCCCGCTTTGGCACTCGCGGTTTTCAAGCTATTTACTCCGCAAGAGGTCGGCGACAAGGTAATTACCTTTTTATTTACTGTGGGAACATTTATATTCGCGGTTTTGCTTGTTTTAGACGTATGGAAAAAATACTTTAGCAATATTCCGCGCTGGGCAGTTCTGGTCGGGATTCTGTTCATGGGTCTGGTCAACCCCACTCTATATATTTTGATCGAAGCCCGCATCTATGAAGCCGCCATCATCAGCGGACAGTTCTTCTTGCTTGGCGGCCTGTATTGGTTCTTCAATGCCATTGCAACCCCATCCCGTTCAAGGCTGGCATTATCTGGTGCGTTTTTGGCGCTGGCGGTAGGTTCGCGCACAACACTGGTCCCAGCAGTGGCATTCATTTCACTTCTCATGCTCTTCTGGGTGATAAAAACACGCCGAGAACAGTTCATTTCGCTCACCCTCGCGTTTGCACTTCCGCTTGTGATCGGCGCAATTGCGTACGGTGGCTACAATTTTTCCCGCTTTGGCTCAGTGACGGAATTTGGCTTACGCCATCAGATCACTAGCTACAACCTGTACGAGTCACTTGACGAAACCTTCTCCCCTGCATACATCCCCCCAAATTTATACAAAACACTTTTCAACGCGCTGGAAAAACGGGAAATCTTTCCATACTATTTTCCAACACGTTGGTCTGGCCCCGATTGGCTTGAAAAAGAATATCCGCGCTTTTACCTTTTACTTGGCGAAGGCATTACAGGCATACTCACAGCCAGTCCTTTCTTGTTGTTTGCAGTTTGGGCTTGGGGCAAAAAAGACAAAACTTTCCGCTGGATATTATTCACCCTGACAGGCGTCTCCTTTATGACATTCCTGACCTTGCAGATTTTCTTCTTCACCACCATGCGCTACCTGCTGGACCTGATCCCTGCTCTGTCCATTCTGGCAGTAACTGGCTTCTGGCAGGGACTCTCCCAACTAAAAGACAATCGCCTGTATATGGTCGGCACCGCAATTGCAGGCGTTTCACTCGTCGCCTATTCCATCGCCATCAGTTTTATCCTACCCATCTCGGGTCACATGGAAGCATTCAGGGTCTTCAACCCCGAATTACTCAAGCAGCTTTCATGGGCATTCAACAACCTCATCAAATAACATGGACAATAAACCCCTTCTCAATGTCAACCTGCGCTGGTTTCTGGCAGGTATGATCTTCGCCAACATCGCGGGACAAATGGCGTACAGCATGTTGTCACTCTACATGCTCGACCTTGGTGCAAGCGTCATACAAGTCGGCATGGTTTTCACCCTCGCCTCCCTTGTGCCAATGGTGCTGCAAATTTTTGGCGGCTGGCTTTCAGACACCATCGGACGGCTGCGCATCATGGCGATCGGAAGTTCCATCGCCGTCTTTGGCTATCTCATCTTTGCATTCGCCCCCAACTGGCAATGGGTGCTGATCGGCTTGAGCATTGAATACATATCCAATTCCGTGGTCGGACCGAGTTTCGGCGCATACATCTCTGAGCAATCTTCAGAAGAATCGCGTGGACGTGTATTCGGCGTAACCACAGGCATTTATCAAACCGTCATGGTCATTGGACCCGCCCTCGCAGGTTTTCTAGCATACGAACTTGGCTTCGCATTCATGATGCGCGTCGCATTCGGCTTTTACCTCACCGCCACCATCCTGCGGGTGTGGATGGCAACCAACGAACGCTTCAAACCCGTCCGAGATGCAGTCAAGCCCACCTTCGACGGCTTCAAGGGACAACTCACCGCCATCTTCACCCTGCTCGTCGGCGGCGGCATCCTCACCTGGATCTGGGTCACAGACGCAGTCGGCGACACCTCTTACAGCCTCATCGGGCAACTCTTCCCCATCTACCTTTCAGATATTGGCAAACTCAACCTGAGCGAGATCGGCATCGTCAACGCGGCAGTTGGTGTCACCGCCATCATCGCCGCACCGCTGGCAGGAGCCATGGTGGACAAACTCAGCGAACGTGTTGCAATGGTCATCGGTTTCGCGCTAAACGGTCTGGGTCTCTTTACGCTGCTCAACTCCAGCAGCTTCACAGGGTTCATCCTTGCCATGTGCTTCTTTGGTCTCGGTTACGGCAGCCTCATCCCCGCCTACGAATCGCTGATCTCGAAAGTCGTCCCTGAAGAAAAACGCGGGCTGGCATTCGGCTTCTTCGGCACCTCGCTCGGCTTGCTCTCCCTGCCCATGCCATGGATCGGCGCACAGCTCTGGGCACGCGTCTCACCCCAAACTCCATTCTGGATCGCACTCGCCGCAAATCTCATTTCTATTTCTGTCGTATGGATGAAATTCAAACTACCAAAAGCGGATTCAAATTCCGCGCCTCAACCTCAAGCCTGAACCTGCTTCTATTTTCTCGAACGGATTCTTGTCTGCTGCCTTTTGTTGTACAAT
>VGOX01000040.1 GCA_016875755.1 Chloroflexota bacterium | reverse complement strand
GCCCCGGGCGTGGGTCTCGCCGCCCCCCAGGTTAATATTCCCCTGCAATTGGCGGTCATCGAGTATGCTGAAAACGAGGATGAAGAGGAGAATGAAGACGCTCCTCCCGCAAAGAAGAAACTCTACGTCATCGTCAACCCCGAGATCACAAAGGTCTCTGAAGAGAAGGTGATGGGCATTGAAGGCTGTCTCTCCATCCCCGGGCTGGTCGGTGAAGTGGAACGGCACGAAGCGATTCAAGTGAAGGCGCTCAACCGCCACGGACAACCCTTCAAGGTCAAAGTGGATGGCTGGATGGCGCGTATCTACCAGCATGAAATCGATCACCTGCACGGCGTCATGTTCACCGACAAAGCCACCAGCGTGTGGAAACCAACTGACGAAGACGAAACTCCGCTGGACTAAAATCGGTCGAAGGTCAAAAGTCGAACGTCTAACTTGCGACCTGTGACCTTCGACTTTTGACATGCACTTAAAACACCTCTCCCTCACCAACTTTCGCAGTCTCACCCGCCTGGATGCAGAACTTCCACGGCGGGCTGTTGTGTTGGTGGGTAGTAACGCACAGGGAAAAACCTCCGTCCTCGAAGCGATCTATTTTCTGGCGGCTTTCACTTCTTTTCAAACTCATGCAGACAGGCAGATCGTCAACTTTCATGAGGCGAAAAATCCACTGGCGGTGACACGGCTCGTGGCAGATTATCAGCGCGGGAAAACTAAGCACCGTCTTGAAGCGCGGCTGATCCTTGAACCCACAGGCGTGAACGGACAGCGCCTTCGCAAGGAGATTTTGCTGGATGGCGCGAAACGCCATGCCAACGATGTCATCGGGCATTTCAACGCGGTCATTTTCGTGCCGCAGATGTCACAGATCATCGAGGGCGGACCCGACGAACGCCGCCGCTATCTCAACCTCGCGCTGGCGCAAACTGTCCCTGCCTATGCGCGAGTGCTGAGTGAATATTCGCAGGCGCTTACGCAACGCAATGCACTGCTCAAGTCGTTGGGTGAAGGCTTGGGAAACAGCAACCAACTCCAAGTGTGGGATGAGGCGCTGGTCAAGTTTGGGGCGCAGATCATCCTTTGGCGCATCCAGGCTGTGCAGGAGATCGAACGCCTCGCTTCGCGCATCCATCACGAATTGACTCGCGGTGCCGAGATATTACGCTTCGCCTATGAACCTGCCTATGATCCCCTGCCCAAGCCGAATGGACAGTTGGGACTGAAACTCGACACCGCTATTGACCGCTCGGCGCTGGAACTCAATGAAATTCAAGATGGATTTTTGGCGCGGCTGAAAGAGATTCGCAGTGAAGAGATCGCGCGCGGCGTGACGACGATTGGTCCGCACCGTGATGATCTGCGCTTCATCATCAACAAAGCGGATGTGAGTGACTACGGCTCACGCGGACAGATCCGCACGACATTGCTGGCGCTGAAACTCGCCGAAGTGGAATGGATGAAGGAGCGCACGGGTGAAACGCCTGTGATCCTGCTCGACGAAGTGATGGCGGAACTCGACACCAGCCGCCGCGCCGACCTGTTGAAATATGTCGGCGAAGATCAGCAGGTGTTGTTTACGACGACGGATTTGGCGTTGTTCTCACCTGAGGTTACAAATGCGGCGGAAATCTGGGATGTAAAAAACGGGGTTGTTATACCAAGGAAGTAGGTCACGTTTTGCAGCGTGACCTTTTTATATCTGATGTAAAATTATCAGCATGCCCAACACACAACAAAATGATATTCTCGTGATCGGCTCGTTGAACGCAGACCTTGTCGTGCGTGCGCCGCGCTTTCCAGCGCCGGGCGAAACCATCAGTGGCGGTGATTTGCTGACCATCCCCGGCGGCAAAGGTGCGAACCAAGCCGTGGCAGCGGCAAGACAGGGGGCGAATGTTGCAATGGCAGGGCGGGTGGGACGCGACAACTTTGCCCCTTTCCTCATTGAAAATCTGAATGCAAATCATGTCAACACAGCACACGTTCTGGAAGATAACGTCGCTTCGGGAACGGCGATCATCATTGTGGATGAGAACGGGCAGAACAGCATCGTCATCTCTCCGGGCGCGAACGGCAAAGTGGATACTCAGGATGTAGACTCCGCGCCAGATGCAAAAATTCTGCTCCTGCAATTCGAGATTCCCATGGAAACGGTGCTGCACGCCGCCAAGCGCTACAAAGCCCAAGGTGCGACGGTCATTCTTAACCCTGCGCCTGCCCGCCAGATCCCCAGTGACCTGCTTGCTCATATCGATATCCTCGTCCCCAATGAAAGCGAGCTGGCACTGCTCGCGAACCTGCCCGTTACAGACATCCCTTCAGCAGAAGTTGCCGCGCAAGCAATCTTGAAGCGCGGCGTCAAAACTGTTATTGTGACATTGGGCAACAAAGGCGCCCTGGCTGTTACACAGACACAAACCTTCCATGTGGATGCCTTCCCAGTGGATGTGGTGGATACCACCGCCGCGGGTGATGCCTTCATCGGCGGATTCTCATCCAAACTTTTGGAAATCATTTTGGATTCAAGTGGCAAGCCTCTTGAGGCGGAACAGCAAGCTATTCGACTCCAAAACGCAGTCCGCTATGGGTGCGCGTGCGGCGCGCTTGCCACAACCAAACTCGGCGCACAGCCTTCCCTGCCAACAAAAGAAGAAGTACAAAAATTTCTATCCTAGCCAGCCTTTACAGGACGTATGAAAAAACGAATCATCATCGATACCGACCCCGGCGTAGACGACGCACTGACCTTTCTGCTCGCACTCGCCTCGCCCGAAATTCAACTCGAAGCCCTCACCACCGTGCAGGGAAATGTCACATTGGAAAAAGCCACCCGCAACGCGCTCTCCGTGTTGGAAATGGCACATGCGGCTCACATTCCTGTGGCGCGTGGATGCTCGCACCCGCTCGTGAAATCGCCTCATGCTTCGGGGGAAGCTGTTCATGGATCCAGTGGAATGGGTCATACCGATCTGCCTGATCCGACTTCGTCCATTGTCGAAACTCATGCCATTGATTACCTCATCGAGCGCTTTCTCGCCGAACCCAAACAGATCAGCCTGTTCGCCATTGGGCCATTGACCAACGTGGCGCTTGCCATCCGCAAAGAGCCGCGTATTGTGGAAGCCATTCAAGAGTTGGTCATCATGGGCGGAGCGATCCGCTCGGGCGGCAACGTCTCACCATTGGCAGAGTTCAACATCCACGAAGACCCGCATGCGGCGCATGTGGTTTTTCATTCGGGCATTCCCATCACACTCATTCCATTGGACGCAACCTACAAATGCCTGCTCACCTCTGCGGATGTGGAACGGCTGAACAAAATCGACTCCCCCATCGCAAGATTTGTCCGCGATGCGACGGCGCAATACATGGAATTCTATTTGAAGTACGAAGGTTTCAAAGGCTGTGCCTTGCATGACCCATTGACTTTGGCAACGATCATCGCGCCAGAACTGCTCACGCTTGAAGAGCATTACGTCAGTGTGGATATTTCGGGCGGAGTTTCCACGGGCAAAACGTATGCCGATTTTATGAAGGTTGCGAAGAAACCCGCAAATATGAAAGTTGCGCTCGATGTAAAGGGTCGCGAGTTCGTGGAATTATTTGTAGAGAGAATGGAAAGGTTAATGTCATTGCGAGGAGCGTGATCGTCCCGACGACGTGTACCACAAAGTGGTAAGCAATCTCATGGTTGTTTGGAGATTGCTTCGGGCAAAGAACAAGTTCGCCCTCGCAATGACAGAATAGATTATGCCCAAACACATCATCTTTGACACAGACCCCGGAATTGACGATGCGCTGGCAATTCTGCTGGCACTGGCTTCTCCTGAACTGAACGTGGATGGCATTGTCACCGTGCATGGCAATGTCTCGACGGAGCAAACGACCGAGAACGCGCTGGCAATTTTGGAATTGGCTGGTGCGAGTCACATCCCTGTGTATAAAGGCTGTGACCTGCCGCTGGTGAAAGAGTCCCTGCTCAGCCCGGAGACGCACGGAGACAAAGGCTTGGGCTACGCGAATCTTCCAGCCCCAGCGAGCAAGCCGCAGGTTAAGCACGGAAGCGATTTTCTCATCGAGAGAATCATGTCACAACCCAACGAGATCACGCTGGTGGCGATCGGCCCGCTGACGAATGTCGCATTGGCGCTTCGCAAAGAGCCGCGCATTGTGGAGAACGTCAAGGAAGTATTGGTGATGGGCGGGGCGATCCAGCATGCGGGCAATACCACACCACTGGCGGAGTTCAACACGTTCGTGGACCCGCACGCCGCGCATGTGGTGTTTCATTCGGGGATACCGATCACGCTCACACCGCTGGATGTGACCTATCAATGTATTTTCACAGCGGATGATTTGAACCGTCTGCTAAAAATCGATTCGCCGATCACAAAATACATTGCGGACTCGACCCGCTTTTATATGGAATTTCATGATGAGTATCAGAGCATTCAGGGTTGTGTCATCAACGACCCGATGACCCTGGCGCTGACCTTCATGCCTGAGATTTGCGATTACCAAAATTTAGTGGTGGATGTGGACATTTCGACAGGCGTGGGTCTTGGCAACACGTTTGCCGATTTTTATAATTATGAGAAGAAACCCGCGAACATGAGGGTGGCAATGGGCGTGCGTCCGCGCATGTTCATGGATGTGTTTCTGGAAAGGATGGAGAAACTGGCGAGATCCCTTTCGTGACATTTCCCGTAAACGAGTGTTGTAGCACTTAAGTTGTCATTCATCACCCCTCGGAGGAAACCATGTTCAATAAGATTAAAGGCAATTTCAATACCCAGACCTGGGTGCTCATCCCAATTGCGATCGCCATCAACATCGCTGTAGGGCAGATCGTTGTCCTGCTCAAACTACCTGTTTACCTCGATTCCATCGGCACCGTCTTGGTTGCAGTCCTGTGCGGACCTTGGGCTGGTGCGCTAACGGGTGCATTGACCAACATCATCTGGGGGCTGGCTATTGACCCGAACGCGCTGCCCTGGTGGCCTGTTGCGTTCTTCATCGGCTATATGGCAGGACGCATGGCGCAGTGGGGCTTCTTCAAATCCTGGTGGAAGGTTGCAGTCACTGGTTTCGTGGTTGCATTGACCGCTGCAGTCGTTTCCACCCCGATCGCTGTGTATATTTATGGCGGCATCACCGCCAGCGGATCATCCTTCATCACCGCGTACCTGCTCCAAACGGGACAGGGCATCTGGCAGGCTGTGTTCAGCACAGGCTTCCTCGTTGAACCCGTGGACAAGATCACTACCGCTATGATTGCCTTTGCGATCATTCTCGGTTTGCCCAAACGCACCGTTGGCGGCTACCCCAAACCCGAACAGGTGGAAGTGGAAGGCGGCAGCAAGAATGAATTGTATATTGCGCTTGGCGTGGTCGTTCTGTTGATCTTGATCGCGGCATTCGTACTACGCGGAATTTTGGGCGGATAAAAAGCGTACCCATAAAACGACAACAAAAGAGACCAGGCAAACGTCTGGTCTCTTTTGTTGTCGTTTATAATCCCGTCCATGCCAGAGAGACTATCCTTCCACATCAAAAGGGACAGTGCTCTGCACCACCTCAATCCATTGACAAAATTGCTGCTGGTGCTAACACTCATCCTGACCGCCTTCCTCGCCCCGTTCTACTGGACGCCTCACATCCTTGCCGTTCTCTTCATCCCCCTCTTGAGTATGCTCGGCAAAGTTGGCAGGGAATATTTTTCCACAGCCATTCGCCTCATTCTGCCTGCCGCGACATTCCTGTTCGCAATGCAGGCATTCTTTCAACCCGTTGGCGAAGAGATCATTTTCGAGTTCTATTTTCTGGATATCACCCGCGAGAGTTTTCTCTTTGCATTCAGCAATGCCATGCGCATCGTCGTTATGGTTTCGGCATTCACCATCTTCCTGCTCACCACCCACCCCAGCGAGTTGATGTCTGACCTCACACGGCGCGGACTGCCCGGACAGTTTGCCTACGTCATTATTTCCACGCTTCAGATCCTGCCGCAGATGCAAGCCAAGGCGCAAACCATCATCTCCGCCCAACGCTCACGCGGTTTGGAAACGGAAGGCGGTTTTTTCAAACGCGCAGGCGCACTGGTTCCACTGATCGGTCCGCTGGTATTCGGCTCACTGGTGGAAGTGGAGGAACGCGCCATCGCCATCGAAGCGCGCGGCTTCACATCAAAACACGTCAAAACATCCCTGCACGAAATTCCCGATACCTCCACAGATAAACTCCTGCGCTGGTTCCTCACCGCCCTCATCCTCGCCTCCATCGGATTAAGAATATGGCTTTCGTAAATTTTCAAAACGTCACGTATAAATATCCGCTCACGAAAACGCCTGTTTTGAAAAATATAAACTTACAGGTGAACGAAGGCGAGTTCATCGCGGTCATGGGACCGAACGGTGCGGGCAAATCCACTCTGTGTTATGCGCTGGCGGGTTTTGTGCCGCATTTTTTCAAGGGCGAAATCTCTGGCGAAATCGAAGTGGATGGCAAAAAGTCATCCGAGTCTACGCTGGATGAGTGGGTGCTGAATGTCGGTCTCGCATTCCAAAATCCCTTCAACCAGATCAGCGGCGCGAAGTACACCGTCTTTGAAGAGATCGCTTTCGGCTTGGAAAATATCGGCGTGCCGCGCAATGAGATGAAAGACCGCGTGGATGAAGCGATGGCATTGACCGGTATCCGCGATCTGGCGGATCGTTCCCCCTACTCGCTTTCCGGTGGACAACAACAGCGCGTCGCTCTGACCTCGATCCTGGTCATGCGACCCAGGCTTTTAGTCCTCGACGAGCCGACCTCGCAAATGGACCCCATCGGTACCCGCGAGGTCTTCGGCGTCGTTCGCAAGATGGCAGAAGAAGGTATGACTGTCGTCATGGTCGAACACAAAGTGGAGTGGATCGCTCATTTCGCAGACCGTGTGATTGCGTTGAACGAAGGTCAGGTATTGATGGAAGGCAAACCCAACGAAGTGCTGACAGCCGACCTGTTGCCCGAAAAAGGCTTCGGGATTTCACGCTACACGTCCGTGGCGCGTCAGGCGCAGCAACAAGGCTTGTGGAAACAGAAGCAGCTTCCAGTCACATTATTTGAGGCGGCGGAAGGCTTTACATCCAAAGGCGGAGGGGGGTCAAATTGAACATCGAGATCAAAGACCTCCGTTTCACCTATCCTACAGGTTTGGAAGCGCTCAAGGGCATTTCGCTCTCGGTCAACGCGGGGGAGCAGGTTGCCATCGTTGGGCAGAATGGCGCGGGGAAGACCACGCTTGTGCGGCATTTCAACGGACTGTTGCGCCCGTCCGCTGGCTCGGTGTGGATCGGCGATTGGGATACTTCAAAATACTCCGTGGCGAAACTTGCGTCACGGGTTGGGTATGTGTTTCAAAATCCCGATGAACAATTATTCTCGCGCGATGTGCTGACCGAAGTTGCGTTTGGTCCGAAAAATTTGGGTTACGAAAAAGACAAAGTGGATGCGCTCGTCAAGCGGGCATTATCGCTAACCGAGTTGAACGACCAGACCGAAACCAACCCCTACGACCTCTCACCCACGTGGAGAAAAATGGTCGCGCTGGCTTCCATCATTGCAATGGATACGCCCATCGTCATCTTCGATGAACCAACAACGGGGCAGGATGCCGTCAATGTGGCGCGTATTGCAAATGTGATCGCTGAGTTAAAAAAAGAGGGCAAGACGGTCATCACCATCACGCATGACATTGACTTCTGCGCCGAGAACTTCGAACGCGTGATCGCTTTGTCAAAAGGGGAAGTCTTGCTGGATGGTCCAGCCCGCGAGGTGTTGGGGCAGGAAGAAATTCTGGCGCAAACCTACGTCGATCCCCCACAGTTGACGAGACTGGGAAAAATGCTTGGTCTAAAAGCTACGGTGATTAATCAGGAAGAATTTTTGAACGCGTTGAAATAATATTTTGTAGTGGCACAGCAGCGCTGTGCCACTATTTTTTATATACTACCAATTCCTCGTACCCCGAATCGTTTTCGAACATCTCCCGCTTGTAAACTACATCTTCAAATTCAGCGACCACAATCTCTGCCGTGGTGTAAATTTTGCACCCGCTGACGAGATGCCCGCCAATCGTCATGCCGTCACCGTCCGAGATGGCAACGTGTAAATGCGAACCATGAATCGAGACCGTTCCCGTCATGGAGACGATCTCAAAATGTCCTTCGTATTCGTTGTAATATCCACGATTTGCAAGGCGCAGGGTGGCGTGGGTCAGGCTTCCAACGCTGGAAAGAACGCAGCCTGCTTCAATGGTATGATGCGCAGCGAATGCCTCAATGGAAACGAATAGATCCTGACCGGGCTTGAGACGAAAGGTATGAATTTTCATTGTCACCTCTGAAAAGGAAATAATTTTGAACGCAAAAACGTATCGCTATTTTGACATCATTCTCGGCATTTTTGTCGCTGTGCTGCTGGTCAGCAATATTGCATCCTCTGCCAAGATCGTAGACTTGGGATTCAACATCTTCAACATTCCAATGGCGTTCGATGCGGGGACGATCCTCTTCCCGATTGGCTACGTATTTGGGGATATTCTGACCGAAGTGTACGGATACAAACGTTCGCGCCGCGTCATCTGGACTGGGTTCTTTGCGCTGGCATTGGCCGCTGTCACCTTCTGGGGAGTCAGCGCCCTGCCGGGCGAAGCGACCTGGCAGGAATATGCAGGTGAAGATGCCTATCAAGCTATCCTCGGCGGGATGAGCAGCGGCGGGATCGTAATCGCCAGCCTGGCAGGTTTTTGGTTTGGCGAATTCAGCAATTCCTTCATCCTAGCGCGCATGAAAGTGCTGACCAACGGACGCTGGCTTTGGTCGCGCACCATCGGAAGCACGCTGGTCGGGCAATTGGTGGATACCGCCATGTTCGTTGTGGTCGCCACAGCGTTTGGCGTTTTTCCTTGGAGTCTCTTCGTTACGCTAACACTCACCAACTATCTCTTCAAAGTCGGCATCGAAGTGCTGATGACGCCATTGACCTATGTCGTTGTCCGTGTGTTGAAACGCGCAGAAGATGAAGATTACTACGACCGCGATACGAACTTCAATCCGTTCAGTCTGCGGTCGTAGATGGTGAATTACCAGAACATGAAACCTGTAGTCGCAGCGAACCAGTCCACGAGCAGGTGGTAGAACTGCAAACCGAGCAAGGCGACGATGATCCCCAAAATTGCGCCCGCCACAATGTCAGATAGATAATGCACGCCCATTGCCACGCGGGCAAGCGCTACCAGCGGAGCCCAAAGCCAAAGAAGAAGAGCCAGCCACAAGGGAGCAAGAGCCGAAGCGATCACCGCAATAAGGAAAGCGCGGGCGGCGTGTCCAGATGGGAAGGAGTGCGGGTCGGTGTTGCGATAGATCCCGCCCCACTCGCCTTCGGGTCGTTTGCGTTTGACCAGAAATTTGACGGCGATGACAACCACCGCCAACCCTGAGATGCCAAAGAATTCAACGGTTTCCCATTGCCGCCATTCAGAACTGCTGAAGAACCAGGCGATGATGAGCGCCAGCGCCCAAAACCACGAGTCGCCGGAATGGGCAAAGAAAATGGCAATGTTCCGTAAAAAGCCCGTCTTTTCAGCAACACGCATTTGACTGGAAAGTCGGGCATCGAGTTCGAGGATATTTCGCAGGCTCATTTTTGTTTTGTTGATTTTCCCTTTGTAGTTTTTGAAGGCGCGGACTTGACCACCTTCTTCGCTTCAGACGTACGGGTGGTTTGTTTCTTCACCACCGGCTTTTTCACCGCGGACGGTTGATTCGCCAGGTCTTCGCGCATCAGTTCAAGTTGGTGCGGTTTGTCCACATCCATGCACGGCTCGGCATGATCCCAAATAATGGCACGGCCTTTGATGCCAATGCGTTGCGAAGCACGCTCGACCAGCGCATCCAACGTGAATTGGCGGGTGGCAAGTTGGAAAAGCGTATCCAAACCGATCACACCCGCCTGCCGTATGGGGCTTTTGCGGTTTCCGATCAGCGCCTCCCATGTATCAAGATGTTCTTTGATGACGCCAATGCGGGCAATGTTAACATCCGCACCGCACAATTCGATATCCTTCAATTTGGTGTAAGTACGTTTGGAGGATGGGTAACGCGTTTCCATCACATCTTTGGGGCACACACCATAATACAGGTCATCTTCGGTTTGCATGGCGGTCTTGACGAGCCAGTCCACCATGTCGCCATGCAGGGCAGGGATGTCGGCAGAGCAGACCAGCAAGTATTCGCCCTTTGGGTTAAGTTCGAGTGATTTTTCAGAGCCAACAATGATATTTGCCAACATGCGCCCCTGATTGGAAATAAAGTGCAGCGGCTTTTTGCAGGTCAGCCCGCTTTTGGGGGTCAGCCCAATGACGATGACCTGATCCACCGATTTGGCTTCGCCGAGCGCATCAAGGATCCACTGCACCATGGGCTTGCCAGCCACATCAATCAGCGCCTTGGAATCACCGTTGGAATAGACATACAGCGGGTCGCCGGGCTGGGGAATTCCGCCCGCGAGAACAATGGCATTCATCTTCATACGTTAATTCAACTCCTGCAATTGGGGTTCAAAACCAAGTTTTGTGATCATTTCACTTAATTCATCCCACGTAAGCGCACGGCCCTTGCCGGAAACGGCAACCAGCGCAGCTTCCATCATATTTGTACCAAAGGAACGCCCCTCTAATACAGGGGTGGTGGTGACAAGATACTTTACACCCGCCTTGCGAAAGGCTTCCACATCTTCGGGGGTGGTCGTATTGGTGACAATCACCTTGCCCGTCAAATCATCTGGCATGAAGCGTTTGATGTAATGGCAGTCACCTGCAATGACGGTTGCCCACGCATAGTACTTGCCCCATTTTGGTGTGCGCTTTTCCTGCTTTTCACCTGTGGGGTAGATCCATTCAAAAGGCAGGCGGCCCGCAATCGGCATCAATAAAGACGCCACTGTTTTCAAGCGTTTGAGCGAGTGAATGGCGATCGGAATATCCAACCCGAACATCAAGTCGCCATAAACAGTTTCATACCCTGCCTCTGAAAACGCGCGGGCA
>VGOX01000039.1 GCA_016875755.1 Chloroflexota bacterium | reverse complement strand
GAATTCCCAGGGCGTATGGATCTGTTTCGCGTTCAATCCTCGCAATTCGGGAACCCACTTGCGAATGTAATCTCCATTCGGGTCGAACTTGGCGCTTTGCAACACGGGGTTGAAAATTCGAAAATACGGCGCGGCATCGGTGCCTGTGCCTGCTGTCCATTGCCAGCCACCGTTGTTGGGGGCTATGTCGCCGTCGAGCAGATTTTCCATGAACCAGGCTTCGCCCCAACGCCAGTCAATCAGCAGGTCTTTGACGAGGAAGGAAGCGACGATCATCCGGGCGCGATTATGCATCCAGCCCATCTCTTTGAGTTGACGCATTGCCGCATCCACCACGGGGACGCCTGTTTCGCCCCTCTTCCACGCTTCGAACTCTGACGCATTATTCCGCCACGGAATGTTCGTCAGCGAACGGTTGAAGGCTGTTCTGGCAACATGCGGAAAGTGATGCAGAATTTGGATGTAGAACTCGCGCCAGATAAGTTCGTTGAGCCAGATCTCCGCGCCTTTCGAGTTATGACTGACGAGTAATGAGGTATGGGCGGCTTGAACAGCTTGCCGCAGACCGATCATCCCAAAGCGGATGTACGGCGAGAGTGCGGATGTGCCGTCCAAGTCCATGCGATTGCGGTCATCGGCATAGTTGTGGATGCGTTTGTGTGCGAACTCTTCGAGGCGGGTGAGGGCTTCCTCTTCACTCGCAGGGAAGAGCGGGTTGGTGGTGAATTCAGGCAGAGACTCTGAATGGAAGCCTTGTGGAGTTTTGATGTGATCAGGCGCATGGTGCAGTTTGATCTTTGTCAGCTTTGCCTTCCAAACTTTGGAGTATGGTGTATAGACGGTGTACGGTCTGCCATCCTGCTTGAGGACGGATTTGGGATGATGGACGGTCTGCCCAGATATCAATTTCAGCGGCAGTATCTTTTGAATGAGCGCATCGCGTTTGTGGGCGTAGGGTGTGTAATCCTCTTCTGCGTAGATGGTTTCGGCTTTTAGTTCGTCAAAAAGTTGACGCAAAATATCTACGGGCTTCCCTTTGCGAATGACGAGATACGAATTGTGTTTGCGCAGTTCCTTGTCCAGCGAGGCGAGACCTTCGTAGAGAAAGTTCCTGCGGCGTGGGGACAGGTTTTCGAAGGCTGGGTCGAGGATAAATACTGGCAGGGTCGCACCAGCCGTCAGCGCGGAGTGAAGCGCGGCATTATCGGTCAGGCGTAGGTCGCGGCGTATCCACCAGATGGAGGTCATAATCGTTGCAGTGAAATCAACTCTTTTTCGGCAGCCATGGAAAAAATTCGTTGGTGCGGGCAATGTACTCTTCGTAGCCGGGTTTGGTTTTTGTCAGCGTGCGTTCAAGCATGGCAACGCCAGAGACCTTCATCAGCAGGAAGGTCATGATGATTGGGCTGAAGATCGTCCACCAACCGCCGCTGGCGAGTGAGATGAGATAAAAGCCCCACCATTGCGCCGCGTCTCCGAAATAATTTGGGTGACGGGTCAGGCTCCATAAGCCGCTGGTAAGTAGTTTGCCCTTATTTGTAGAATTGGCTTTGAAGCGCGATAACTGCCAGTCTCCACCTGCTTCGAAGACGAATCCGATCAGCCAGACAAGTGCGCCGACGAGATCGAGGAGATTGAGCGGGGCGGCTTTTTCAGCCTGTGTTACGAACAATGGTGCGGCGACGATCCACATGATTGCGCCTTGCAGGAGGAATACCTTGAAAAAACTGCGCCACCACCACGCGGAGCCAGCTTCGCTGCGCCAGGCGGCATAGCGGAAGTCTTCGGGTTGTGCATGATTGCGGAGAAAAATGTAGACCGAGAGACGCAAACCCCAGATGGTTACAAATGCTCCCAGCAACATTGCCCGCATCGAAAGGCTTTCGCCTGCGAACCATGCCACCATCCAGTACGACAGGAAGAAACCGGTACCCCAGAAAATGTCAACGATGCTGGAGTTCTTGAGGTACAGGCTGAGAAGCCAAAGCAGGGTCATCAGAACCAAAATGATTATTCCAGCTGTCAGCCAGAGAGGGAAAAATGGCATCGAAGTTCCTTGCTCACTTTTGACTGCTGGCGTAGGATCTAAGCCAGTGTTTGATCGGCTCACCCTGACCGTTGATGTTATCGTCCACGGCGCGGGCGTATTGCTCCATGAAAGCTGATAACTCTTCCTTCGGGTATTGGTATGCCTGGAGGAGTACTTTAAGCCATTCGACTTCCTCAGAGAGGTGTTCGAGGTTGCCCAATTGCAAGGCGGCAGTGATGTTATCTCCCAGAAAGTGGATGGCGGTGTTCAGGCTCTCCGGGCTGACGACAAGCGGTTGGATAAGTTCCTTGAGTCTGCTCTCGATATGGGCACGCTTCGATGTGAAACCGATCAGGGCTGCGGTGTATTCCTGTGAGGGAATCGTTAGCTCCTTTTCTGCGACTTTGTTTCGCAGTAAGTTTCCAACTTCCTGCACTGAGGAATCCAGCGTTTTGCCTAGATGGTGTCCGGGGACATGGTCTACGATGGCGGGGCGAATGCTGAAAATACGTCCGCCAAAGGCGACATTCACTTTTTGATTGCTGAGTGAGAGTGCAGAATGCTGCAGGGATGCGGCGGAGATAAGTGTCTGCGCAACGAGAACTACAAGGTGTGCGCGTACTTTCAGGGCTGTCTCTGCAAAACGGTCTGCGGGGACGTTTGCGCCGAGGTAAATGACGTTCAGTCCGCGGCGGCGCAGGAGCAGGGAGATCAACAGCGGTGTAAATGTGTGCCATTCACCGGGCGGACAGCCCACCAAAACTGTTTGCGGGCGGGTGGGGACGGGAGACGCGCTTAGCAGGGCGTCTAATCGGCGCATGGCAAGGCCAGAGGCAAAATGCTCCTGTTGCACACTGGCACGGTTTTCGTACCAAAGTGCGCCGATCTCTGCCATGCCTTTTTGTAAAACATCCAAACATACGGCTTCCACGGGGAAGATGGAGAATGCCTTGTTGAGCGATTGTTCTGCAGCGGTTTCACTAAAGTTAAGGCAGGCTGCGATCCATTCAACACGGATGGCGTCTAAAGTGGTGTCTGTATGGGTGGGAGACACTGCCTGAGCAGAGCCAAAGCTCAATGGGTTCGAGCCAGCCAGTGGGTCGGTGCCTGAGGCGATATGTTCATTCCAAAAATCCACAGCGCGCGAGATGGATAATCCCTCTGCCTGTCTTCCGATCAGCCATTTGATCGTTTCGATATCGTATTGCGAATACAGGCGATGGCCGCCCGCCGTGCGTTGGGGGGTGGGCAAGCCGTAACGGCGTTCCCAGGCGCGCAAGGTATCAGCGGCCAGACCAGTTTCGCGTAATACTGCTTTCAGGTTAAAGGCAGGGGTTTTACTGAGCATTTTGATTCCTTTACTTACACAGGATTTAAGGTTGGTTTGGACACCTTTTGCACAGTAATTGTACCCTCTTCTTTAAGGATACGCTCGGTTGTCAGACGTGCCGATAAGAGCACAATCGGAAGCCCCGTGCCGGGGTGGGTGGATGCGCCGGCAAAGTACATGTTCTTGTATTTTGCGTGGCGGTTGTGCGGACGAAGGTAGCCGACCTGCCAGAAGTTGTGACTTAAGCCGAAGGCCGCGCCTTTTTCGAGATTGAAACGTTCTTTCCAGACTTTGGGCTGGTACACGATCTCGAACTTGATATGCTCTCTGAGATCGGTGATGCCCATCTCTTTGGCGAGGCGTGCAAAGACGGTTTCGCGCGCGCGATTCACGAGGGCGTCCCAATCTTGCTTGGTGCGTTCACTGAGATGCCCAACGGGGACGAGGACGTAGAGGGTTTCCTGTCCTTCCGGCGCGGCGGCGGGGTCGGTGCGTGCAGGTGCATGGACGTAGAACGACGGCACTTCGGGCAGGGTGTGGTCTTCAAAGATCTGGTCGAAGGAGGCTTTGTAATCACCGCCAAGGAAGACATTGTGGTGGGCGACATTCTTGTACTGCTTGTCTACTCCCCAATAGAACATAATGGTGGAGCAGGTGTAGAGTTTGTTATCCAGCTTTTCGGCTTCGGCACGGTCTGGCAGAAGTTCCTTGTAGATATAGGGCAGGTCAGCGTTGCCGACAAAGATGTCAGCGGTGTAGGTTTTGCCATCTGTGGTGATGACATTTTCCACCTTGGATTTGCCGACATTGATCTTCTTGACGGGGGAGTTGTAGACGAATTTCACGCCCAGTTTTTCAGCGATATTCGTTAGTGCCTGAATACCAGCGTACATACCGCCCATCGGATACCAAACACCTTCTGCTAATTCGGTATATTGCAGCAGGGAATAGGTTGCGGGGGCATCGTAGGGGCTGAGTCCCAGATACATATTTTGAAAGGTGAATGCCGCTTTCAGGCGTTCATCCTTGAAGAAGCGGCTGGTGTTGCGATAGTGTTTGTCTAATGCTTTGAGGTTGAATATCAGCGGCAGGTTCTTGAGGCTGAAATATTCAAAGATGTTGTAGAAATTACGCCCAACGAATTTTTCGAGCGAGATCTTGTAATGTTTAGCGCCTTCCGCAATGTAACCGAGAAACCCTGTGAAAGCGGTCTTATCCACAGATTCAAGTTGGGTCTGCATCTTACCGATATCTGAGGTCAATTCGAGGCGCAATCCGTCATCGAAGTGGACCTTGTAGGTCGGGTCGATGCGGCGCAGGTCGAGGTGGTCGCTCATTTTTTCGCCAAGCGATGCAAAGGTTTCTTCCCAAACTTCGGGCATGAGAAACAAGGTCGGGCCAATGTCGAAGCGGTGGCCCTCCTGAACGATCTGGTTGCAGCGTCCGCCGGGTGTGCCTTCCTTTTCCAGCACGGTTACATCATATCCATTTTTTGCAAGGCGGGCGGCTGTGGCAATTCCGCCAATACCTGCCCCGATCACAATTGCTGTTGGTTTCATTTTTTCTCCTTGATCCATTCCTGTAAATTTCAGAATGTGGCCGTATTCTAACACTTGTCTATTATTTGTCAAGGTTTAATAATATTCTTTGCAAAACCTTGACAAATATTGTAAATCCTGTAAAATCTTCTCCAGTAAATAGATACTTATCAAGCGGAACAAAAGAGGAGAACATAATGCAGGCACATGCAAATTGGGAACATCACTTACTGTCACTTGCGGGGCATATCCCGCATCCTTCGAAGCGTCCGTTTTTTTCCTACTGGGCAGGTGATGCCTCGCTGCAAAAAGCCTACAAACAGACAGAAATTATTACCGCTGCGCACAGCAAATCCTTTTATCTTGCTTCTGGTTTGCTGCCTGAAGAAAAGCGCTCCGCTGTCCGTGCGTTGTATGCTTTCTGCCGCACTGTGGATGATATTGTGGATGAAGTGGAATCAAAGAAAGACCGTGACTTTGAGTTGGATTACTGGCGTCACATTGTAGAAACCGCCTCTTCCTCCGCCGACGATTTGGTTGCCCTTGCCTGGACAGATGCAATTACCCGATACCACATTCCCCGTCATTACGCCCTCCAATTGATCGATGGTGTTGCCCGCGATCTCTCGCAAACGCGCTACCAAACGTTCAATGACCTTGCGACGTACTGCTACGGTGTTGCCTCCACGGTTGGCTTGATGAGTATGTATATTATCGGTTTCAAGAATAATGATGCTGTGCCGTATGCCATTAAGTTGGGCGTTGCCCTGCAAATGACCAATATCCTGCGCGACGTTGGGGAAGATTATCGCAATGGGCGTCTTTACCTGCCGCGCGAGGAGCTTGTCACCTACGGCATTCGTGAAGAAGATATTGCCGCAGGCCGCATGACCGATAACTGGCGTCAATTCATGAAGTTCCAGATCGAACGTACCCGCCAGTTGTATGCTGAAGCATGGGCAGGTGTAAAGATGCTTGAGCGTGAAGGTCAACTTGCCGTTGGGGCGGCTTCCACGTTCTATCAGGGCATTCTGGAGGATATTGAATCGCACGATTACGATGTCTTCTCCCGCCGCGCGAACTTGTCTGCGTGGGGCAAGTTGAGCCGCATTCCCGCCTTGTGGGTGAAGGTCCGCTCGGTATAGAAAAAATTTTTCCATTTCCAGAGGCATTCGCATGAATGCCTCTGTTGCATTAAAATCGAGGTTGCTATGCGTAATAAATTTGTCTTGTTTGCCCTGCTCTTTCTAATCTCATGTGGAGTACCCGTGAATACACCTGAACCAGCATCGAATCAAACCATCCGTTACCTTGCTCTTGGCGACTCGTACACCATCGGTGAAAGTGTCTTGGAAAGCGAGCGTTGGCCCAATCAACTGGCGGACCTGTTGAAAACATCCTCCGATCAGGATGTCGATGTCACCATCATCGCCCGCACAGGCTGGACAACCGCCGAGCTCTGGCAGGGAATTCAGGCGCAGCAGCCATCACCGCCATATGAGATGGTCTCACTGCTCATCGGTGTCAACAACCAATATCGCGGGTACGACATCAATGAATATCGCGAAGAATTCGGCTTTTTGCTTGCGAAAGCCATTGAATTTGCAGGTGGCGATGCGGATCGTGTTTTTGTGTTGTCCATTCCCGACTGGGGCGTCACTCCCTTTGCCAACGGCAGGGACGCTGAAAAGATCGCACAGGAAATCGACGCATTCAATGCCGTCAATCTGGAAGAGGCTCAAAAAGCGGGTGCGGCTTATGTGGATGTCACCCCTGTTTCCCGCAAAGCCATAAACGACACTACCTTGATCGCAGGGGACGGCTTGCATCCTTCCGGAGAAATGTACGCCGCATGGGCGGAACTAGCACTGCCAATTGCATTGAAAATACTGGAGTAAAATCAACGCATCACTTTACTTTGCGGAGAAACCCTGATATGCCCACAATCAAAGCCATCAACCATGTAGCTGTTGTCGTTGACGATATGGAAAAATCCCTCTCCTTCTGGCGCGATGCGCTAGGTATTGAACTGCATGAATTGCGCGATGTCCCTGCCGAAAAATCACAGGTGGCTTTTCTGCCGCTGGCCGGCGCTGAAGTGGAGCTCGTCATGCCGACTTCCGATGAATCGGGCATTGCCAAATATCTCGCCAAGCGCGGACAAGGCATGCACCATATTTGTCTCGAAGTGGATGATATCGACGGCATGCTTTCCCAGCTAAGATCAAAGAATATTCGTCTTATAAACGAAGAACCGCGTACGGCCGTGGATGGAAAGAAATATGCTTTCATTCATCCCGAGTCCACGGGTGGGGTGTTGGTCGAACTTTACCAGATCTAAATGACCGAAAAAATCGAAGCAATTTTGGAAAAGGAATGCGGGCTCACCATGGACCGGCCTGTCATCGTCGGTGTTTCCGGCGGACCGGACAGCCTGTGTCTGATGGAAGTGCTCAGGCGGGCGAAGTACACCGTCATTGTTGCTTCCTTTGACCACCAATTACGCCCCGATTCCACCCGCGATGCCCGCATGGTCGAAAAGGTTGCGGCGCGTCTGATGTTGAATTGCGTTGTCGATGGCGCCGACGTGCGCGGTTATGCAGAAGAACATAAACTTTCCATCGAAGAGGCGGCGCGCAGCCTGCGGTATCGCTTCCTGTTCGACCTTGCACGCCGTTTTTCAGCACAGGCGGTGGCGGTCGGACACACAGCAGATGACCAGGTAGAGACGGTGCTCATGCACTTTCTGCGCGGCAGCGGCATCTCAGGTTTGAAGGGCATGTCTTATCGCTCCATTATCAAAACCTTTGACCCCGAAATTCCCGTCATTCGTCCGCTGCTTGATCTGTGGCGTGAAGAAACCGAAGTCTATTGCGCGGTGCATGGTTTGCGCCCGCATTACGACTCGTCCAATGACTTGATGAATTTTCAGCGCAATCGCATCCGTCATCTCCTGATTCCCACTCTTGAAACCTACAATCCCAAACTCCGCGAGGCGATTTTGCGCATGTCACAATCGTTGAAGGGCGACCATATCTTTGTCACCGAAACGATTGAAAAGGCCTGGCGGGATACGGTCATTTCAGAAGGGGAGGATACGATCACGTTTGACGCAGCCCTTCTTTCTGCCTGCTCGCTCGGACTGCAACGGAACCTGGTCAAACATGCCATGCAGACTCTCAGCCCGGGCGTGGATATCACTTTCTCCATTCTCGAGCGGGCTGCCAATACGATCAATTCCTCGCTGCAATCGGCTCGTGTGGATCTGAAAGGCGGCTTGCGCCTATTCCATGAAGCAGACAGAATTTTCATTTGCACATCCAGTGCGGAACTGCCATTTGACATCTGGCCGCAAATGCCTGTGGAGGAGTCGCTGTCGATTGCCTGCCCTGGTCAGGTGGTAATGGCGGGTGGGTGGAAGGTTTCCTGTGAACGCTGGCGTCTTCCTGCTCTGGCGAAGGAACAAGCCGAACGAAACGAGGATCAGTTTCAGGTCTGGTTGGATGCGGATGAATTACCCGATTCCTTTGAACTGCGGGTGAGGCGTCAGGGGGATCATTTTTCCCCGCTTGGCATGGGTGGTCATTCGCAGAAGATGTCTGATTTTTTTGTCAACGAAAAACTGCCGCAGCGTGCGCGTGATCGCTGGCCGCTCTTATGTGTTGGTGATGAAGTGATCTGGGTGCCGGGTTATCGCCCTGCCCATCGCCATCGTTTGAAGATGACGACAAGTAATGTGATCTATTTTTCGATGGCGCGCCCGCCTGAGAAAATTCTGCCTGAAGAAAATCCCCGCCAGTAAGCGGGGATTTTTGTTCTACTTTATTTCGCCATTCAATTGTTTTAGCTTGATGAACAACTCACGCCATTGGATCTTTGACACGCCAAGTTTCTGGCGGATCTTTTCCACTTCCACGCCTGCTTGATAATCGCGCAGAGCGCAGGTCCAACGGCACATGTCGAAGGAGAGGTGTTTGGTGAGGCCTGCTTCTTCGCCGATATCTTCGAGAAGGTACTCAAGCCTGCGCGGTGACCATGGGAAGAGTTTATCGACGGGCTGGTATTGGGCGAAATATTCGTCGTAGGCTGTGACCCAATCTTCAGACAGGTCTATTTTGCGTTCCTTGTAGCGGTTGGCAGGGCTCGCATAGCGGACGAATAGATGCGGCCCGTTTTTTGCGTCAAGGTCAACATGATTGATGTGAATGCCGAGACACTCGCTCTTTTTGATGGCAGTTGTCAGCAGTAATGTGGCGAGGGTGTAGGGGCGGGCGTCGGGTTTGGTATTGCGGCGATGACGGTCTGCGGCCAGCATAACGGCTTCGTATTCTTCGTCGGTCAGCACTTGCGGAAGCGGGCTGATGGCGGAGCGTTGCAACACTTTTTCTGCGGGGTCGATCGTCAGTGTGCCATGCTGGTGCAGCCAACGGAAAAATGATTTCACCGAGGTGATGCGCCGCGAAAGGGTCTTGGGGCTGCATGGAATGCCGCGTCCTTTTTCCATCCATTCAAAGAAGCGGTTGAGGTCATCTGTGGTGATCGCGCCGACACTTTGGTCTGGTGCAACGAATTGGGTCAACAGGCGCACGTCCGAGAGGAAGGCTTTGATGGTGTTGGGAGAGCGCCCTTGATCTGCCATGAACATTTCCCAGCCGTTGATGGCGGCGGGGAGCAGGGTTTTGGCGCTGATATGTGCGGTTTCAGATGTTTTTGCCATAGATTTATCCTTGCGTATAGCGCATAGTCTTTTCGTATAGTTTAACGAGAATAAGGGGGCTTGTCAACTGCGTTAATGCGATAGATCTTCGGGCTTGAAGCAGGCTTTGTAGTCTGCACCCAAAATAACGCGATATTGCAAAGGGCTGTTTGGGTCAGGCAGGGAGATGATATTTGCTGAATACAAATTGAGCACATTTAGGATCGTTTGTTGTTGTGCTGAGTCCTGCCCGGGCGTGAAATCCAAGAGGACGGAATTCGCATAGTCACGACGGTCAGCAATGCTCACACTGGTTTGATAGCCTGCATAATTCAAGCGGGATGCGGCAAGAGATTCAAGAGTTTCAAAATTTGCTCCATTTTGGACTTCCACGACGATATTCTCGCGTACGACAGCATACGGAGACAGGGTGGTCGCCTCGATGAGCATTTGTTGTAGCGCCTCTTCCTGCGGGAGGAGCACGGACGCCCCCCCGGGCGTGGTCCACCCTTGAACATAGGGCGGACGGATGTAATAACTGCGGATATTGGCGTTGGTGAAATTGACCGAATACGGGGCCATGCGCAGCATATCTGCGAGGCTAAGGTCGGTGATGACGCTGCTGGAGAGATCATCGTACAGCTGCGGAATTTTTGTGAATGTGCCCGTTTGTAGTGCTTTGTCGAAAAGCGTTCGCAATACTTCCTGCTGTCGGCGGCCGCGGTCAAAATCACTGGATTTGGAGCGGGAGCGGGCGTACCACAGTGCGAGGTCGCCATCCATGTAAACTTCACCAGGACCGACTGTGTACAGCCACCAATTGTCTTCGTTGTTTTGGTCGAGGTTGGGAGCTTTCAAACGCCAATCTGTATAGGCGCAGGCAACAGGGACTTCGATGCCACCGAGGGTATTCACGATGCGGGAGAAACCGTCAAATTCGACCATGGCAGTATGGTCGATACGGATGCCAAGATTTTGCAGGATGGTGTCTTTGAGCAGCCCCATACCTCCGCCGGGGTATCCGCCTGATTCGCCGCTCTGGTAAGCGGTGTTGATGCGCTGCATACCAACGGTGGGGATATAGATCCACAAATCACGCGGAATGGAAATGAGCGAAACCTGTCCCTCTCGCGGCCAGACGATGGCGATCAACATGGTGTCGGTGCGGTGCGAGGTGCCTGTCGGGCGTCTGTCTGAACCGATGAGCAGGAAGTTGATAGTTTCATTATCTGTGAGCGGCGGCAGGGCGGTGGGATTAACCGCAAGTGCCTCGGCTGGGGGAGCAGCCTGAGTGGGGAAAAGCTGGTCGAGACTAACTGTAGCGGTCGGTTCGATCTGAGGCGTGGCAGTCGCAAAGGGTGTTTCGGTTGGGAGGACCAACTGCGGCGCAGGGTTTGCGTCAAAGGAAAAGAGCGGGGGCAGGGTCGGTGTAAAAAGAGAGGGTTGGAATGGCGTCGGTGTGGCGGTTGCGTCAGGTGCCGAAGTAATTAGAACGAA